>JANTFG010000032.1 GCA_024763555.1 Thermoanaerobaculales bacterium | reverse complement strand
GCTCACCGTGGATCCCATCCGGGATCTGGAACATGCCGAGGAGGAGTTCCTCCTTCAGGATCTCATGGTTGTAGAAAAACGGCTCGAACGACTGGAGCGCGATCTGAAAAAACGGAAGGTCCCTGAGCTTGAGAAGGAACAGGCTGCAGTGCTGCGCTGCCTCGGCGTCCTCGAGGATGGGCGTCCTCTCCGCAGTGAGGATTTCTCCGCCGATGAGGAAAAGATCCTCCGGGGCTTTACTTTTCTCTCGCTCAAACCGATGCTCGTCGTCCTCAACCTCGATGAAAAAGAAGTTGGGACCAATCCCTTCGACGAGGAGATGTGGCAGCCTTATCTTCAGGCGCCCAGACGTCGCTTCTCCTCCGCCTGCGCGACCCTGGAGGGCGAGTTGGCCCAACTCGATGAGGAGGAAGCTGTGCTCTTCATGGAGGATCTTGGAATTTCGGACCGTGCCCTGGACCGGATCATCCGTGATTCCTATCGACTCCTGGGCCTGATCTCCTTTTTCACCGTCGGCGATGACGAATGCCGTGCGTGGTCGATCCGGGAGGGTACTCCCGCGGTCGAGGCCGCCGGCACCATCCATTCCGATATCCAGCGGGGATTCATCCGCGCGGAAGTGGTTCCCCAGGATGTCCTGCTGGCCTCGGGATCAATGGCGGAATGCAGGAAGCAGGGCACCCTCCGCCTGGAAGGCAAAACCTATATCGTCCAGGACGGCGATGTGGCCCACTTTCGATTCAACGTCTGAGCTGTCGACAACAACTTCCCCGGTCTGATGGCCGTCACCTTCGCGGGCATCCTCCCCGCCGATGCCATCGTCGATAACACATAAAAGGCGGACACTAATATTTTCTGCGTCGATCGAATGCAGGTATCGTAGGAGACTGGGCGGTCCAGTACGGGCCGGACCTCGCGCGTTCCCACTCGTCGAACCGTTAAGAATTTCTTAAGAGTTCCGGTCAGGGGCGTCGGCACTGTTTTGCGGCAGACATCGGCCGCACAATGCGCGATTGGAGTCGCGCGGTCCAACTTCGCAGACCGAGAAGGACGCCGTGGATCGCTGGACTCCGATCCTGTTTGCCAATCAGGGGATCCGAAATACCCTCAGACCGGGTACACTGAATTCGAAGAGAAAAGGAGGACTCTGATGTCACGAAGCATAGACTTTGAAATGTTGACTGCCGTCCCTTCGTGGGAGTGGCCGGCCGATGCCGGAACCCTGTTCATGGAGGTTCTTCGCGACCCCGAGTCGGAGGAATCCGATCGTTTGATCGCCGCAGAACTTGCCGGCGACTTCACCGTTGTCAATGACGAAATATTTGAAATCCTGCTCTCAATTATCGGGAATAATGAGGAGACGCCAGGTCTCCGGGGAACGGCGGCGATTGCCCTGGGGCCCGCCCTCGAGCATTCTTTTCTGGAGGGTTTCGAAGACCCTGAAGACATGCCGATCACAGAGTCTGCATTTCTCAAGGCCCAGGCCTTTCTTCGCAAGCTCTTCATGGACCCGGACCTTCCGAAGGAAGTCCGGCGGAGGGTCCTGGAGGCATCGGTCCGTGCACCGCAGGACTGGCACAAGGGCGCGGTCCGGGATGCCTACTCAAGCGCCGACGACGATTGGAAGATAACGGCTGTCTTCTCGATGTGTTACGTCCAGGGCTTTGAGGAACAGATCCTCGAGGCGCTGGAGAGCGACAACGAGGAGATTGAGTTCGAGGCAGTTCAAGCCGCCGGAAACTGGGGATTGGATGGAGCGTGGGCGCATGTTGAAAGGATCGTGACCGGGGCGGGCACAGACAAGATACTGCTGCTGGCCGCGATCGAAGCAATCGCCAATATTCGTCCGGGTCAGGCCGGCGTGGCTCTCATGAACCTGATGGATCACGACGATGAAGAGATCGTCGAAGCGGCCCATGAAGCGATGGCGATGGCCAAAACCATCGCCATGCTCGACGGGCCTCTGGACGAGATTGATGAGGAGGATCTCATCTGGTAGGCGGCTGGATCGAGAGAACCCGGCCGCACTGATTGAAACGAATTGAAACGGGACAGTATATTGATTTCGAGGTTGAGGGGTTTTGGGCGCCACGCGGGTCACCGTGTTCGTGACGGTGTCCGGGACTGAGTCCGAGTCCGTCACGGCGTCCGGAGCGCATTCCATTCTCCGACCGACCGGCGCGATTGAATTCACCCGGTGCCTGCGCACGAGGATCTTCGGAAATCGAGGAGGGCGGTGAAGTCGGACAACTGGATAATCCGCGCGAGCCCGGGCCCGAGGGAAACCATCCGACCCGATTTCCTGCGATCCTCCGTGCCAATGCACCCGGGGTTCGCCCCAACACTGAATCGATGGACGCATCCCGCTGTCAACTTCCTCGGTTCCGGATTTGATACCTTACTGTCCCGTTCTCCAACAGGCCGCCAACCTTATTCTCAAGGATATTCCTGAGCTGAAAGCCAGGGTGTGCCCGATTCCAGGTCGGGAGAATATCCCTGTTCGATGCGCTTGGGAGGCCGCGGCATCTTGATTGCCGTGGGTTACTGGGTTCTCCCGGCGACGGGCCAGCGTCGGCCGACGATGAAAACGAAAGCTCCAACCAGCAGCCCGAAGAGCCCGTCGACCAGGTAGTGGTACCCGGTTATCATACTCCCCAGCAGCATCAGCCCGGTGAACACCAGCAGGATTACGAACCACGGTCGGCTGCGCCGCGCCCAGAGTGCGTAGAGAAAGGTGATCGCAACGTGGAGGCTGGGAAAGGCGGCGAGCCCGAAGTAGTGGATTACCGTATCGTACTGGTGGCGCACGATTGCCGAGGTCTCAAGGTAGAGAGCCTGCTGCACGTGCACGGTGATGGGCATGTGCCGGAGAATCTCTTCGAAGTTATTCGGCGACACGAAAACCGGACCCCATGAGGGCAGAAAAACATAGAAGAGCAGACCCACCTGCCACATCAGGCAGAAGCTCGAGAAGAACCGGACGCGGTCGTCCTCGTCGAGCACGGCGAAGAAGGCCACCAGACCGCCGCTGAGGATGAAGAAGTATACAGTGCTGTACAGCTGGTCAAAGGCGTGCAGAACCAGGGGGTAGGAAACAAGTTGGGCCGTAAGGTGCCCGGCCCCCCCGGGACCTAGAAGCGCTGCGTCCAGGCGGGCTAGAAGAGCATCGTAATTCGCCGAGGTGACGACTGGAATGTACACTTTCAAAAGAAGGTGAGTGGTGTCCACGACACTGCAGGCAACAACGATCCTGAGAGCATCCATCCAGAATCGCCGGTGCCGCCACGGGACTTCGCCCAGGACGGCGGGCAGGCGGCCCTTCTGCCCCCGGGCTGTACGGAGCAGCGACACGAGGGTGGCCAGGAGTACAGCCAGTGCAGCAACGATGAGGAACCGTCGGAAGGTGAGCAGGCCGAGTAGCACATACTGCGAGCGCACCGGCCCGAGGACGGCAAAAAGAACAAGGGCTATGAGGGAGACCAGAGCCACCCACTCAAAGAGGTAGATTCCTGCAAGGAGGTGTTTGACTCGGCTGCCGGAGTTCGCTTTATGGGAGCTGTCGAGATGGGGGGTCGTATCTGTCATCCCGATAGTTTAACAGCGCGGCGGCTGCGTGCAGCGGGTGCTGCACCCACCTCCATCACGGGTTTTCTGCATTTCCGCGGCGCCTGCTCCGAAATCCGGGGAGCAGCAAATTTCAGGTCAGGGGATTGCTCCTTTTCTATGGGCTTCAGCCGAACTCCTTGAAGATGCGGGCCAGAGGATGCCCCGGCGCCTCCATGTCCAGGTCCAGAAAGTAACCCCAGGGGGTCTGGCAGCACTGGTATCCAGCAGTCTCCAGGCGCTTCTGAGCCCGATCCAGAAGCAGCCGGGCCTCCCCGGGCTCGGCCTTCGAAGAGCCCAGGTGGGTGAAGGAATGAAGAATAATCTCCTTCAGCTCCCACTTCCGGGCCACCCACTTGGCGTTCTTAACGAGTTTGGTCTCCGCCGAACTGTCCGGCTCCAGGTCCTGAGGCTCCACGTGAACGAAGGCCACGATGGTCCTCTCATGACACCCGGCCTCAGCATCGGGCGCCTCCCCAATGGTCTTCAGCGCCGGCGTCCAGGTGAAACGAGTACAGTACCAGTATAAAACCCGCATTTCAGCCTCCTGCTCTTCAGGATACTCCAGCCGACTCTTCCTTTGTCGGCCCGGGAATTTTCCCGATCCCGCTCCCATTCCTGGACCGGTCCACGGATTTCGAGGCCGGAGGCGGAGCCGCGAGCCGAACGTCGACCGAAATCAGTGCCCGCCCGCCGACCCGGTAAAAGGCCTGGCCCTCCAACACCCCAGCAATTTAGCCTGGGTCTCGGCCGGAATGTCGCCAATCTCGCCGAGGAAGAGCGTACCGCCCTCCGCCTGCTCGATAAAACCCGGCCGGCCCTCGACTCCCGTGGCTACACCGAGCTCATCACAAATGGGGGTCCCTTCCTATTTGACGTCGGGCCAGACCCTCACCAACAGGAACTCAACTGCGGAGGCTTCCTTCCACCCATGAATGATGGCCCGGTCAGGGTCCGCGGTAACCGCACCCTGCCACTGAAGGCCCAACTCTTCAACGGCGAGGGCTACGCGATTACTGACCTCGATATTACGTCGCCGCCCCTCATTCAGGTGATCTTGACACCGAACGACGGCTCCCCTGCCCAGGACGTCACGGATGCAGCCCTAGCTGCGGGCATGGGCAGTGAGGATCACCAATTCGAATACGATCCGGTTGAGCAGATCTGGCAGTACAACCTGAAGACCAAGCCATACCAGACCCCGGGAACTTACACCATCACCATGGTCTCCGGCGACACCGATGAGTATGCGCTCAGCTCAACTTGCGAAGCGACCTTCGAAAGAATCGACTGACGTCAATCAGCCCAGTCAATTGCGGCCGGGTGCCTCAATCACCCGGTCGCAATGATTTCCCTTGCCTTCAGTGGCATAAGCAAGCCGTTGGCAACGGTACGAGTCGGTCAATTGGCCAACTTCTCGGACATTGTTCGCCACACCAAATTATACGGGGGGATTCTTGTGTTTGCCTCGCCATCCGGAATTTCCTATTGCTCGGACCGTTTTCGAGCACCAAGAAAATGAAGGGTGAGGGCCTTCTGGACGGACGCTCTGTCCTGCGAGGCAAGGGCGCCGCAAGGCCTGAGGATCAAGCGGTTGTCGAGGGTGAACACCTTGAGACGGACGATGCACGGCGAAGACAAACCAGCACTGTCCAGGTCCTGAATGGGACAATCAGCCGGCCAGGGGTGATGAGTTTGAGTTGTAATCATGGCCATGACCGTGTGTCCCGAACGGTTGAAATCTCTCAAGCTGAGTACCAGTGCCGGTCGACGCCTCTCTCCCGCGCGCTCTGAAAAAAGAAAGGGGACGACAACAAGGTCCCATTGATCACAGATCACGGAATACCTCGTCGTCGGATGCACTGGCCCATTCCTCAAGCGTGTTGTTCAGTGCCTCGTGAAATACGGCGTCAAATGGTGAAACCCTGCGCAACATGGCGCCGCCGTCCTCCTGGATCTCGTACTCGATGAAATCACCCGGTCCTATACCCAGAATGCTCCGGACCTCGATCGGGATGGTGACTTGCCCCTTGGAAGAAACCTTACTCATCATGTCTTTACTTCCTCACTTTCATATTGTGAAGCAGTGTACGTCTGGATGCAAATCTCATGAGAGAGTTCCCTCTTTTGAGGTCATCGCGCTGCGCTCCGGCGCCCGACAGTCCTCAAGACGGGAGAGGACGTCGACACATCTCTGAGGTATCATGAATCCGACAGGAGGCAGATACGATCCTTCATGATTGCTTGAGACCGGCAGGATACTTCTCTATGGCCTCAGATCCGATCGACGGTTTCAGTGGGGATTTCATGCGTCCGATGAGACTCGAGACACCATCCCCTCTTCCCGGACCATTCGAGTACTGCCGCTGATGCACATGAGGAATCCCAGCCCAACCCGAAGCACCACCCGGACTGCAGGGTCTTCCCCCGGCGACAGCTCTCCCCTGCAGGACGGCGCCCTCGTCGGAGGTCGTTACGCCATTCAGAATGTCCTCGGCGCCGGTGGCATGAGTACGGTGTACACGGCATCGGATACCCTGCTGGATCGCCGCGTCGCGCTGAAGATCCTCCGTGCCGGCGCCGATGAGATTCACGCGGAACGCTTTCGCCGCGAGGTTCTCGTCGGCCAGGAAGGGCATCCGAATCTCGTGACGACCTATGACGCGGGTATCTGGGACGGACGGCTCTTCATCGCCATGGAGCTGATCCGGGGCCGAAGCCTGAGAGCGCTGATTGCTGCTGAGGGTCCGATGGCGGATGACAGGCTCGAACGCCTCGTTGATGATCTCCTCGAGGGTCTCGCCCAGCTCCACGACAAGGGGATCACCCACCGCGACCTCAAGTCCTCCAACGTCATGATTACCGAGGATGAAATGGCCAAAATCGCGGACTTCGGGCTTGCCCGCATGCCGGAGGATCACACCGTCACGATGAGCCAGGAGAGTGTCGGCACGCCGGCATATATGGCCCCGGAGCAGATCCTGGGGAAAGAAGTCGGTCCGCCCGCCGACCTCTATGCCCTCGGGGTCCTGCTGTATGAGGCCGCGACCGGCAGCCTTCCCTTTTCAGGCGAATCCCACGCCGCCCTGATTCACCAGCAGCTCAAAACCCCCGTGAAGGCAGGAGGCCTCGAGTCCCTCCGGCCGCAAACACGAAACCTCATCCTCCGTCTCCTCGAGAAGGATCCTTCCCGACGCTATCCCGATGCCCGGGCCTGCCTCAAAGCATGGCAGGGGGAGCGCATCCGCAAACCCCTGCCGAGGAGAGCACTGGCGATCGGCGTCGCACTTCTGCTCGTCACCCTCGTCTTTATTGGTTTCAGGCTCCTCTCGGCCGAAGCTATTCGGACCATCCAGGAAGCTTCGCTCGTCCGCGGCATCAACCGCTTTGGTATTCCCGTCTGGACAAAGGAAGCCCCCGGCGGCACTGAAGTCATCGCAGTCCCGAAGACGGCCGTGACGCCTCCCGGCTTTCTTCTTGCCTGGCAGAATGATACGCATGATGCAATGAGTTCTCATATCGCGCTGCTCGATCGGAAGGGTCGGACGATCTTTGATTTCCAGCCGGCCACTGATTCAAGACTCCTCCGCAGTCATGGCTTCTCGGGCAGTCTCGTCCGATTCCGGCTCCTGCCGGCTGCCGATGTCGACGGTGACGGAGATCCCGATCTCCTGGCCATCCTCTATGGTGCTCCCTGGTACTTTTCAGCCGTTGTTGAGCTGCAGCCCGAGGCCTCCCGGGTCGGCATCCGCCCCATCATCCTCAACCCCGGCATCATCGAGTGGGTCCGTTACGCTGATGCCGATCACGACGGCACGCCTGAGTGGTATGTCGCCGCAATGGATAACGAGCTGCTCCACACCGCCTGTGTCTACCGGATCGACCACACAATGCTGAGCTGGCCACCTCCACGATTGGGATCGGAGCCCGCTTTCCCCTCGCTGCGCTGGTTTAATCTCATCCCCCGCGAAGGAGGCGCAAGTTTCCGGTCGATTCACCTTGTCGATGGCGGCGGGCTGCAGATTCTCATGCAGGATGGGAGGAAGATCCTCCTCGATTCCCGGGGCAATCGACAGGGCATTGAAAATGAGGATTCGGCGGAACTCAGCCGTAATCGACTCCAGAGATGGACCCGGCTTTCTGCAATCCACCTCCTCCTGCTCGATCACGATCTCCAGGGCGCCCGGAAGCTCCTTGCAGCATTTGAGCCTGACCCTGATGCCGGCGATCATGAAATCGAAAACGCCTACCAACTCCTGCTGGAGGCCCGGCTGGCCCTGGAGTCCGGCGAGTATGGGAAGGCCGATGAATATGCCATGCGCTCCCATGATGCGGCGCCCATTTCCGACGATGCCCTGATGCTCTCCGTGACCGCACGGATCCTGGATCATCGCCTGGATGAAGTCAGCGAACTGATCGCGCCTGATTCCACACTGACCATGGGCAGCCCCGCAGATTTCCAGGAAATTCGTGGTCTGCTGGACTGGCTCCAGGGTCAAGAGACCCAGGCATGGCAGCTCTTTGAGGAGCGCGGCAGGCTGCCACCCGGCCTGGCGGCCCAGGATCGCGCACGTCTGTTGATCGGGCAGGGGAATTTCAAAGCGGCCCTGGAGGCGATCAACACCGATGCGGCCCACGCCTTCAGTCGTGAGCGCCTCGGTTTGCTCTCGGCAATCGCACTGGAGCATCTTGGAAGAAGCGGAGAGGCTCGGAAGGCACTCTCCACCGAACTTGATCGGCATCCATGGCTCAAGGCGGAAACCGGGGTCATTTCGGCATCGCTTGCCGCGAAAGAGGGAAGTATGACGGCGGCCGGACTCGGGCGCGCCGTCGACTCCGCCTCGGCTGAGGCGTCCCGAAATCTTTACAGTTTTCTCGACCTCCCCCTGCTGCTGGTCGAGGCCGCCGATGCCTCCCGTAAACTTGGTGACCCAGGCCGTGCAGGGCAATATCTCGATCAGGCCGACAAGGCCCATCCGGGCCTCGCCCTAGTCAGAGAGGCTCGGAAGGCGCTTGCAGCCAGGACGGGCAATTCTCAGCGGCGATCTACGACAACCCCTTGAACTTCAGTCCTTTTCAAGAAGCCTCGACATGTCAGCGCTCAATTCGGGTAGATGTTAGAAACCCGGGTAACCGTCTGATGAGACGCCGTGGTCCCCGGGGATCCCGAAAGGCAGCTCGTTCCCTGTTTCGGGTTTATTCGCAGGGGGATGGGGTATCGGGTGAGGAGTCGGATGCAGTGCCGGGGTCCTGCCTCCCTTTTTTCCGCCGGTGATGGTCCTGTGTTTCTGGGGTGTCTTCCTGATGCCGGATTCGGGAGCCGAAGTTGGTTTCTCAACCCGGATTTTTTCGATTTTCCTGAGCTCTGTCGCCGGTTTTTTCACCTTTTTTGCAGGGGAAGCCTCCTCCAGCTTGACCACGGGAGGTACCTTCAACTTGGCCGACTTCCGTGCCTCAGCGCTCACCGTCTTTCGAACTTTCTTCATCTTCTCGGGCGCCAGCCAGGACATCGGCAGGGAGTCCTGGAAATCTTTCTCGCGGGAATGCTCGAGCCATGCTCCCACGGCCAGATCGGAGTTCCGGAGTTCCGGGTTGATCTTCTCATCACCGAGGACCGGTGCATATCGGAAGGCCTTTTTGAAGTACTTCATGGCCTCTTTTGCGTGATGGTCCTGCTCCTCGAGAAGTCCGAGGTAGAAATTGCACCAGCCGTGGCCCTTGAAGATCTTCAGACAGCGATGATAGGCCCTTCGTGCTGCGGAACGGTTTCCCTGCTGGTGTTCCACCAAGCCGAGGCGGAACCATGCCTCGTACAGCTTCTTGTCGCGCTTGATGGCGTCCCGGTAGAGCCGTTCTGCGTCCCGCGGATAGCCCCTGGAAAAGAGCATCGTACCAAGATCCACGATCTCCGCCGGGCTGAGTTTGTCCGCCGAATACTCATCCCAGTAGGTCCGGATCGTCATGTCTCCCGGATCATCCGGGGCCAGCCACTGGAGAAAGACCGGTTCATTAGCCCGGCCCTGGACGACCCAGCACAGGACCAGGACGATCAGGATTTTAAAAGCACTCTTCAGACGCATGATTATTCTCCATTCGTAGCCGAGGGCATTTTTCGCGCCGTCAACTTCACCTTATCTCCATCGACTTTGATATCAAAACTGACTCCACAGCCCATCTTCTGTTCCAGTCGGGTCCGCTGGAGAGCCAGTTTCTTTTCAAAGGCCTCTCTTCCCATTCCCGAGGTCTGACCCAGGCCCGCCTTGGCTTGCTTCCAGCGGGAATAGAGGTCGTCGGAATCGTTTACGGTTTTCCGGACCTGAGCGTTTGCAACCGGCTTCGATGGGGGGGGCGCCGGTTTCGTACGGACCAGGGGCCTGCCGCGTTTGATCCCCTCTTCCCTTTCCCTGAGCAACCGCTCCCAGTTGGCGGAGTAAAGGGCGAAACGATGTTGAAGCTGCTCGGCTCGGAATCGATCCGAAGACCTCCGTGGGGGATGTTCACTCATCCGTCGCAGTCTGGCAGCCAGCGCCTTTCTCTCTTTCAGCGGAGGAATGCGAATATCGCCGGCAAAAAACCTCTCCCAGAGCCGGATCAGCTCTCTGAGTTCCATCTCCATCTGTGTGATTGCTCCGCCCATGACACGACTCCAGCCCGGCCAGTATACCTGTTTTCAGGCCCATCACCCTGTACAATGAGAGAATGATGCAGGAACTTCGAAAACTCCCGGCCGTCCACCGAATCCTTGAACTCCCCTCCTTGAGGTCCGCCTCGGAGAAATGGGGACACCGGGCCGTTCTCGAAGCGAGTCGACGGGCTCTGGACGAGTACAGGAAGCATATTCTCGACGACGAAGAATTCGCTGAAGACACGGCAGATCTGATTCGACGGATCGAAGAGCGAAGCCTGGACATTCTCTCGTTCTCCCAGAGGGAGGCCTACCCCGGCCTCATCAACGCAACCGGGGTTCTTCTACACACCAATCTCGGACGGGCGCCGGCTCTCCCCTGGGAGGAGGAGCGGGCGTATCTGGGGCTGGAATTCGATCTGCACTCCGGTACACGAGGGCAGCGGCTTCAACCCATCCGGGAGAGAATCGCCCGTCTCTGCGGCGCCGAAGACGCGGTCATGGTCAACAACAACGCGGCCTCTCTCCTGCTGATTCTCCAGGCTCTTGCCTCCGGGAGGGAGGTGATCGTGTCCCGCTCCCAGCTGATCGAAATCGGGGGCTCATTCCGCCTCCCTGCCGTTATGGAAGCCGCGGGCTGCCGCCTGGTCGAGGTTGGATGCACCAACCGGACTCACCTGAGCGACTTTGAGAAGGCCATCAGCGAGAACACCGCCGCCATTCTCGTCGCCCATCAGTCCAATTTCAGAATTCTCGGGTTTACCGCCTCTCCCGAAGACCAGGAACTGGCCGCGCTCGCCCATGAGCACCAACTCCCCTTCATTGTCGACCAGGGATCGGGCTGCCTTCATGATCTCAGGCAGTGGGGATTGCCCGCCGAAAAAACCGTCGCCGCCTACCTCAGAGACGATGCGGACATCGTCTGTTTCTCCGGCGACAAGCTTCTCGGAGGTCCGCAGGCGGGTCTGATCGTCGGAAAACGAGAGTGGGTCGAGCCACTGGCAAGGCACCCGCTTTACCGGGCGCTCCGGCCGGGAAAAATCAGCCTGGCGGCCATGGATCGCGTCCTCCGCGCCCATCTCAGCGATCGCCTGGAAGAAATCCCGCTCTATGCCATGCTGATGACGCCTCCGGAATTGCTGAAGAAACGGGCGCAGCGTCTGAAACGCCGGCTGAGAAATCAGGGACTCTCCGTCGAGCTTCGCCCAACCACCTCCACCCTCGGCGGCGGCACGACCCCCGGGGCCGGCTTCCCCTCATTCGGCCTCAGCCTGGAAGGGGGCCGGGCCATGCTGGAACGCCTCCGGGGCGGATCTCCGCCGATCATCGGCTGCCTCGAAGAAGATCGGGTTATTCTCGACCTGCGAACTGTTCCACCCTCGGATGATCGTCTTTTCGAAGACTCCCTGCTTCGGGTGGGAATCGGCTGGGCCGGGCAATAAAAAAACCCCCGGCCGAGCCGGGGGCGAATTCTAAAGATGTCCGCCGATCAGAGATTGGCAAGCATTTCCTCGACCGAATTGCAGGTGTTGCGAACGGCGGCAACGGATTTTCCGAAGGCCTCGCGCTCGTGATCGGTCAGATCCAGCTCGATGATCTCCTCGACGCCGTTTGCGCCGACGATGGCCGGAACACCGACGAAGACTCCCTCGAAACCGTATTCGCCTTCGAGCTTGGCCGAGACGGGAATGATCTTCCGTTTGTCGAAGATGATGGCTTCGGCCATCTCCAGGGCACACCATGCCGGAGACGCAAAGGCCGAGCCGATGCCGAGCAGACCGACGACCTCGCCGCCCGCCTTGCGGGTACGCGTCTCAATCGCCGCGAGTTTTTCGGCATCGATGAACTTCTCGACCGGAATTCCGGCGATCAGGCAGGAGGAGCGGACGGGAACCATCGAGTCGCCGTGGCCGCCGAGCACCATCGCGTTGACGTTCTCGACAGAGACATTAGCAGCCTCGGCAACGAAATAGCAGTAGCGCGCGGAATCCAGGACTCCGGCCATGCCCATCAGTTTGTTCTTCGAAGGATTGAGGCGCTTATCCAGGGTGTAGACGATCGCATCGAGTGGATTGGCAATCGAAATCACCGTCGCATCGGGGCACTGTTCGCTGATGCCCGCCGCAACCTGGTTGGTCACCTTGAGGTTGATCGTCAGCAGCTCTTCCCGCGAGGGGAAGGTGCCGTCCGGACGGGCCTTCCTGGGAACCCCGGCCGTGTTGATGATCAGTTCGGCATCCTTGATTGCAGAGTAGTCCTTGGATCCGTAGCAGAGTACATCCGAGCGCAGCACCGGAGTGCCTTCTGCGATATCCAGGCACTTGCCGCCGGCAATGGTCTGCTTGCGGGTCGTCGCCTGGCGATCCTCGGGATCATTGGGGTTGACGAAGGGCGCCGGGTCCACCAGGCCGACCTCACGCGCGAGCCTGCGCCTGACGATTTCCTGGACCAGAACGCCACCAATATTTCCGCCGCCGATAACACCGATTTTTCTTAGCATCTCTTTTCTCCCTTCATCGATTCCGCCCCTGCACCAGCCCGGGCAAACCCGAGTGTGAAAAAATGCACGAGCCCGAACTGAGAGGATACCACTAATCGCCGCAGGAGTCCGGTTCGTTTGAGCATCTCTGCAACTCAGCCCCTGGTTATCACCATTTCTCCAGATGTGCCCGATCCGAATCGCCCATCTCCACATCGCCTGAAGGGAAATATTCGCTCCATCGGCGGGTTACTTTCGCCGAGGTTTCCTCGTCGCAGAAAAGCTCCGCAGGGTAGGGCGGTTTCATTCGGGCGTCGATGAGAATCGGGAAGGAGTAGGCGACGTGTCCCCTCTCGAGTTTCGGTCTCGCGTACAGATCGGCGGCCGGCTCGAATCGAGTGAAAACGGTCCAGAGGAAGGCCGCCTCGCTCGCCAGGCAGGACTTGATCTCATCGACGAGGATGATCATGGGCCAATTTCTGAGTTCCTTCCTTTCAACCAGTGCCTCCGGGAGTCGGGGGTCTTCTTCCCACGACGCGGCCTCGACCACCAGGCAGCCTTCGCAGAAAAGGGCCGCCTTCTTCAGGCCCTGGGGAAGATCGGAGAAAGGGATCCTCCCGGTGAGTTTTCTTCGCGGCTCACCCAGACCCAGAAGCACGCCCTTCGAGCCGCGATTAAGCTCCGGGCCGGTGTAGTCGAGGGTGTCCATCGAGAGTTCCGAGAAGATGTAGAGATCCCGCTCGGGAGAAACGCGCTCCAGAATATGACGCAGCAGAGCCCGGAAATTCCTGAGGTCTAAAGGAGAATCAACGAGCAGGAGGAATTTCGTCAGGCTCAGCTGCCCTTCACCGAGGATGCGGAAGGCGGACATCATGGCTTCCCGGGGGTATCGCTCGTGCACCACGGCCGCCGCCAGGGAGTGGTAGCCGGTTTCGCCGTAGGACCAGAGATCCCGAACTCCGGGCATGACCAGGGGAAAAATCGGGCTCAGCAGCTCCTGGAGCCGATCGCCGATATAGAAATCCTCCTGCCTTGGCTTCCCGACAACCGTCGCCGGGAACACAGCCCCTTTCCGATGGTAGAGAAACTCCACGTCGAAGACCGGAAAAGGGTGTTCGAGAGAGTAATAGCCGTAATGGTCTCCGAAGGGTCCCTCGGGGCGCCGGATTCCGGCCCGGACCTTTCCGCTGAGCGCAAACTCAGCCTCGGCCACCAGGGCTTCCCCTTTCGAGCCCTTCGTGAAGGGAATCCTTCCACCGCCAAGAACCGCCGCCAGAAGAAGCTCGGGAACATTTTCCGGCAACGGGGCGATTGCGGCCAGAGTCAGGGCGGGCGGCCCCCCGAGAAAGACGCTCACCGGAAGATCCTCACCCTGTGCCTCTGCCTTCGAAAAATGAAAGCCCCCACCTTTGCCGATCTGCCAGTGCATCCCGCATTGGGATCCCCCGTGAAGCTGCATCCGGTACATTCCCAGGTTCGAGGCGCCTGTCGTGGGATCGTGGCTCAGTACCAGAGGCAGTGTCAGGAAGGCGCCGCCGTCCTCAGGCCAGCATGTCAGGGCCGGCAGCTTTCCCAGATCAGGAGTGCTCTGCACCGTTTCCAGAATCGGCGCCCGCCGCCGTGTTCTGACTCCCCCTCCGCGGAGGGAATGTGCCATTGAACGCAGCTCCCACAGCCGGGATAGGGCCGGCGCCTTTCCCCGCCGGACCAGCTCCACCAGTCGGCGGATGAGCTCTGCGGGCCTTTCCCCGAAGGCCAGGCCGGCCCGTGCCGGCGTGCCGAAGAGATTGGTCACGAGAGGGAAGGGAGAATTCTCGACCTTCTCAAAGAGCAGGGCCGGCCCGCCCGCTGCAATAACCCGACGATGAATCTCGGCAATTTCCAGCTTCGCCGAGACCGGCGCCCTGACAAGGGCCAGATCCGATCTCTTCCTGAGTTCCCGAAGGTACTCGCTCAGATTCTTCCATCCCCGGTCTCGCACAGACGACCTCCAGCCCTTTCGACTCGACTCCAATACTACCGGAGCCTGCTCCGGTATAATGGATCGGCCCGCATTCCGGGAATGAGAGGAAGGTCGAGAGTGGAATCAGGGAGCCGCACTCCATTGGGGAACGAAGAGCGCGCCTTCAACGAGAGGTTGTTGGATCTGCAGCGGCTTCTGATCGAGCTGACCCGGAGCATGATGAAAGCCGGTACTGAAGATCTGGATCGGGTGATCCTTGAGGCGATCACTCAGCTCCGGCAGGCCGCCGCTTCGCCCTGCCTCTTCCTGTCACTCGTCGGAGAGGATGGCCATTCACTCGACGGGACCTATTTCAGTCATGAGCCCGGCGGCTCCGGCCGCTCTGCGGAACCCGGAGACATTGATGCTTTGGGTATCGATACCCTGCAGCTGCAACACGGCGGCATGATGGAGGCCGGTGACCTCCGGGTCGAACCGGGCTCCTGGCCCTGCTGTTCTCATCGCTGTACCGACCCCGAGCAGTGCAGATTGCGCGTCATTCACAGCGACAATCGACCTTTCGGCATTCTCGGCCTCGCCTCGGTCCCGGGAGGATGGAGCGAACACGAGGAATTTCGGAAACTGATTTTCGCCGGGGCCGAAATCCTCTGTGACGCCGTCGCGACCTTTCGGACGAGGAATGATCTCTGGGAAATCCGCGAGCGGCTGGAACTGGCCCAGAAGGCGGGACGAAGCGTCGCCTGGGACTGGGACCCGGTGACGGACCGGATGTTCATGTCGGCATCGGCAGCCGAAATCTACGGTTATCATCCCTCAGTCATTCCGAAAACGGGAGAAGAGCTTCGAAAGAGAATCCTGCCGGAAGACCGCGGACGGGTCGGGGACGCGATCCGCGAATCGCTGAAGGAAGGCGCTCCCTACGAGGTTGAACATCGTTTTTTGATGCCGGACGATCGGACGGTCCTCTGGGTCAGCGCAAGGGGCCGGCCGCTGATGGATGCAAAGGGCAGGGTTCGTCGGCTCTTGGGTTTGTCGGCGGATATCACCGGCCGTAAGGAGGCGGAGGAGGAGCTGGTCCGGGTGCAGTTGCGGGCGCAGACGACGCTCAACTCCGTCGCCGAGGGCGTCTTGAGGACTGATATGGAGGGACGGATCGACTACCTCAATCCGGCGGCGGAAAGACTCTGCGGAAAGAGCGTAGAAGAGACTCTGGGCAGAGACTGGATGGAGGTTCTCTCACTTCTTCCCGAGGAAAAAGTGGAAGAAGACACCGATCTTGTCGGACGCTGTCTTGCGGCGGGAGAGGCGATCCGAGCCTCCAGCTGGTATCGGCTCTTTCAGCCCTCCGGGCGGGAACTCTCCGTCCAGGTTTCGGCGGCCCCCCTTCGTGGTGACGACGGGGAGCTTCAGGGCGTCGTCCTGGTCGTTCAGGATCTCAGTAATCTCCGCAAGCTGGAACGGGAAAGAGCCTACCTCGCGAGTCATGATGGCCTGACGGGGCTCCTGAACCGCCACGAATTCGAAGAGCGGGTGACGAGAGAGCTGACGGAGGCCTCTCACGGCTCGGGGCCCCATGCGCTGTGCTTCCTCGATCTGGACACCTTCAAGGTTGTCAACGATTCCTGCGGTCACATTCATGGCGATGCGATCCTGCGGCAGGTCTCGGCGCTGCTTGAGACCAGAATCCGGGGAAAGGACATTTTTGCACGGATCGGAGGCGATGAATTCGGGCTCCTGATGAGGGACTGCGACCTGGATGAGGCTCGAAGGCGGGCGGAAGATATCACGGATACGATTCGTGGCTTCCGCTTCCTGGCGGATGATCGGATCTTCTCCATGGGGGCAAGTCTGGGCATCGTTCCGGTTGATCAGGACAGTCCCCCTTTCGAAGACCTGATGATGGCGGCCGATGCGGCATGTTTCCTGGCCAAGGAGCGGGGAAGAAACACCTTTCATATCGGTCGTCCCGACGAAGAAGAAATCGCCCGCCGTTCCCGACAGGCCTACTGGGCACAGAAGATCGGGCGCTGCCTTGAAAGCAACTGTTTCCTGCTTTACGGCCAGCACATCCTTCCCCTGGATTCAGGAGGAGGCCGAATCACGGAGATTCTCCTCAGGATTCGGGATGGGAAGGATCTCGTTCTTCCAGGGCGCTTTCTGGGTGCGGCGGAGCGCTACCATCTGATGCCCGATATTGACCACTGGGTCATTCGCAGGGCGCTGAAACTCATCCCGGGCCTTCTTGAAGAAGAAGGAATCGAGCAGAGTTTTACCATCAATCTCTCGGGCCAGAGCCTCTCTCAGCCGGGGACCCTGGATTTCATCCTTCGGGAGATCCGCTCTTCTGAGATTGATCCCTCCCGCCTCTGTTTCGAAATCACGGAAAGCGCTGCCATTTCGAATCTCGCGGCTGCCCAGGGACTGATTCATGATCTGACTGAGATCGGCTGTTCCATCGCCCTGGATGATTTCGGAAGCGGCCTCAGTTCCTTCCGCTATCTCAAGGAACTTCCGGTCCATTTTCTCAAGATCGACGGGGCTCTCGTTCGGGATATTGCGACCGATCCGATCATGCACTCGATGGTGGGCGCCATCAAGGGAGTCGCCGATACGATGGGTTTGAAGACCATCGGAGAATGGGTTGAATCGAAGGCAACTCTGAAGCAGCTGGGGCGACTCGGTATTGATTATGCTCAGGGTTTCGCCCTCGACCGCCCCCATGCTCTGGAGATTGACGCACCTTGACAACAATGCCGCGTCGCGGTAGCCTGAAGCTGCCTGAAATCAAGGCTTGAAGGCCTTTTGGAGAAGATGATGATCCGACTGATCAAGCGTTATGGAAGCCGAAAGCTGTACGACACTGAAGAAAGCCGCTATGTCTCCCTGGAAGAACTTGCGGGCTGGATTCGTCACGGTCAGGAAATTCGCGTGGTGGACAACAAGAGCCACGAGGATGTGACCTCGCAGACCCTGACGCAGATTATTTCAGAGGAGGGTCGTCGCGGCACGTCTCTCCTGCCGAACGATCTGCTGCACCAGCTGATCCGGGTCGGCGAGGAAGCGGTCAGCTCGGGTGTCGGCCACATTCAGAATTCCATGGATCGGCTGGTTCAGGCCTCCATCGACAAGATCGGACCGGTGCGAAGGGCCCGTGAAGAGATGAGCCAGCTCCGTCGTCGCCTGGAAGAACTGGAAGCCTCCCTGGCAAGTATCGACGAGGAAGGCGACGAGAAAGCCGGAAGGTAGGATAGAGACTGGCTTTAAGGCTCAGCTGATCGGCCGGGAGCCCGGCTTTGCGATCTCGACCCCCGTGGCACAGAGTGGGCATTCCTCCGGTTTCCATGTGGGAAAGTCCACCTGGATCAGGGAGGCATAGGGCAATGGCTCGAAAGGGTTGTCCCTGCCCGAGCGATTGACGATGGAGACCACGCCGACGACCTGCCCTCCCCGGGCTTCAAGAAGTCGGGCCACTTCACGCGTACTCTTTCCCGTCGTGACGACATCCTCGACGATCAGGATCTTCTGTCCCGGCAATAGGCCGAAGCCTCGCCTGAGCTTCATCTCCCCATCAACCCGCTCAGTGAACATGAAGGGCAGATCCAGGGCGCGTGCGACCTCGTGGCCGATCAGCAGACCGCCCATCGCGGGCCCGACGACAAGATCCGCCACCATACCCTCACAGGCGCTTGCGACTGCAAGCTGCAAACCGGCCCGCTCAGCCCGCGCAGTTTTGGCCAGGTAGAGGGCGCACTGCATGTAATCGGAGGAATGAAGGCCGGAAGACAGGAGGAAGTGTCCCTCCTGGTGGGCGCCGCATGCGGTGAATTCTTCAAGAGTGATCATCGGGAGCCTCGCGTTTCAGATCATAGGCCTGGAGTTTCTTGTAGAGATTGGATCGCGGCGTGTCGATCGCCCGGGCCGTTGCTGCAATATTCCAGTTGTTCTTCTCCAGCTGGTGGCGGATATAGAGTTTCTCCGCTTCCCGCTGAAACTCAAAGAGACTTGAAAGATCGAGCAGGGGCAGGCTTCTCTCCTCGACGCCTCCGAGCTTCGGAAGATCCACGTGGCTGATGAGATCATCCAGCTCCATGATTACTGCGCGCTCGACGACGTTAATCAGCTCCCTGACGTTGCCGGGCCACGAGTAGCGGCGAAGATCCTCGAGGGCCTTCGGGCTCCATCGCTTGAGTCGGCGATTGTACTCGCGGCAGAACTTTTCCGTAAAGAACTCGACCAGTCCGTCGAGATCTTCAAGATGTTCCCTCAGGGGAGGTGTTCTGAGGAGAATGACCGCGAGGCGGTAGTAGAGGTCCTCGCGGAATCGGCCCCCAGCGGCTTCCTCCAGCAGATCCTTGTTGGTGGCCGCCAGTACCCGGACGTCGACCCTTCGGGATTTCCCGGATCCCACGGGCTCCACTTCTCCATCCTGGAGTACCCGGAGGACCTTGGCCTGGGTCTTCAGGCTCATATCACCGACCTCATCGAGGAAAATCGTGCCCCCATCGGCCTGGACGAACTTGCCCAGCTGCCGCTGGTGGGCCCCTGTGAAGGCGCCCTTTTCATGTCCGAAAAGCTCGGACTCGATCAGCTCCTCCGGGATGGCGGCACAGTTGACCCTGACAAAGGGACGGCGGGCTCGACCGGAGAGATGGTGAATTCTCCGGGCGACGATTTCCTTCCCCGTTCCCGACTCCCCGAGGATCAGTACTGTCGCCCGGGAAGGCGCCACCCGGGCAATCTCTTCTCTCAGGGCGACGATCGAGGCGCTTCGCCCCAGTAAGGGCGGCAATTCCTCACCGCCCGATTGCTCCCGCTGGACCCGGCCCTGAGCGACCGCCGCCCTCATGGCCAGCAGGAGTTCGGATCGGTCCGGCGGTTTGGTCAGAAAAGCCGTTGCCCCGGCCTCGAGGCAATCTCTCGCCGTGAAGGAGTCTCCATGCCCCGTCAGAATGACGACCGGAATTTCAATCTCACGCTTCCGGAGGTTTTCCAGCAGACCCAGTCCATCCATTCCCGGCATCTTGAGGTCGAGAAGCACGGCATCCGGGTCCCGGTTCTCAATCAGATCCAGGGCGCTGAAGGCGTTCTCCGCCACCTCGAGCTCGAAGCCGGCCTTCCCGAGACTTCGCTGGAGGGCCTGTCGTACCGCCTCGTCATCGTCAACAATCAGGATTCGTCCTTCCATGGGGACATCCTAGCTGATCCTGATCAGATTCTCAGGAAATCGTGGTACTCCAGGCGTTCGTCGTCCCGTCCTCGAAGTCGTCCGAAAAGATCAGGTCGGCAGGCCCGATCTCGGGGATGCACCACGGCGTGTGAGCCGAGATATAGCCGTTGATATTGTCGATGACCCGAGAGTGGAAGAGTATCTGGTTGTCGCCGCAGCCGTTGAAGTGGCAATAGCTCATCATGGTTCCCTGACCGCCCGCAGGACAGGATGTCGTTCCACTGTAACAGCCCCCTTCCTGGTTATAGCACTCATCGATCGGGGGCGAATAGCAGTGTGTATGCCGCGAGCCGAAGTTATGGCCGAGTTCGTGTGCTCCCACCCGGATATTCGCATCCATCGGAGCCCAGGTCGCCTTGAAGGCCTCAAATACGGAATAACCCCCGCCCGCAGACTGGTGCTCACAGTAGCCGTCGATCCAGGCGATCCCGGAAGACGAGCTGGATGATGATGATTTTCCCGACAGCAGCTGGGCAAAGACTCGGTCGACCCCATCATAGTTTGCGGCCCAGTAATTTCCGAATTCCGAGAGCATTGTGCCCCCGGCCGGAGATTCCTGGACCGAATAGGGATCGTCGTCAAAAGGTGAAGTTCCCGTTCTCAGATAGGTCGTACCGATCATCAGGGTCAGGAGGAGGTCTCGTTCATACATGACGTTTGCCGCGTTGATATAGTCGCCGATCCAGGTCGTCGCGGCCGTCGTATCGTTCGAAAAACGGTAGTAGAGCCACTCCTCATCGGTGTCGAAAGCGATAGTTGCCGAGTACAGGGGGTCGGTCACTGCATCTTTCAAAAAGGACTGTGGAAGAGCGGGGGGAATTTCCCCGGGCAGAAAATCCTCAGGCAGCGCCTCAGTGCCGCAGCTCACTTGAAGCGGGGGGGCGCCATCAGGCCTCAGTGCTTCTGATTTTCCGATTCGGTATCCCTGTCCCTCAATCGGCGCCGCGATGGACCAGGCGCCATCCGGAGTCCGGCTGATGCCTCTGAAG
>JANTFG010000031.1 GCA_024763555.1 Thermoanaerobaculales bacterium | reverse complement strand
CGGGTCTGGCCATGCCCGAGGGATCCGGGATCTCGGACCACTGGGCGATCGCCGATCCGAAGTAATAGTCCAGCTGATACAGTCGCCCGGAGGGATGGTAGCTCATCACCCCGAGATCCTGGTCCGAGGACCCTGAGAAAATCTTTGCCTTCGTCATCCAGGGACCATCATACTCCCACCTGGTGCCATCCCAGTCGGATGACCTGCACCCGGCGAAGATCGGGAAGTCCAGGTAGTCTTACGGGCCTCGCGGGTCGAATCCGAAGACCAGATCGTTTTCTCAACCGGCAGGGACAGCAGCCAGTCTGCTTCCACGTCACCGGTCGTGACATCCGAAAGATCCTGCCGGTACTCCGTCGTAACCTGGTAGCGCTCCTTCTGAGAATCGACAGGGTCGTCAAAAGAACCATATCGTCAAGAGCTAATTTCGGATTTTCTGTAATTTCCCGCCGATTCACCCCCGCCTCCGGACGGAGCAGCCCTCCCGATCTCCCAACCTGCCTCGGGCGGGAGGGGGCCTGGCGTCCTTGGCGTACTTTGCGTGAAAATGTCTTCTGCCTTCATGTCCCGGCCGGGCGGTGGCCTTTGCGTCCTTTGCGTACTTTGCGAGAAAATGCCCCTTCTTCTCTGGGTGGGTGGGGTGTGCTGGGGTCGTTGGTCCTTCCATCCTCTCACGAAGAGAGAGGACCGCTGATCGGTGTCTTTGCTGGAGGAGATGGTTCTCCGACAGTGGAGCTTCTTTCAGCGATGACTGCGAAGCAGGCTCAGGACCGACGGCCCGCCCTTTGCGTCCTTGGCGACCTTTGCGTGAGATTGCCTCTTGCTCTCCTGCCTTTGTGTTCTCGGCCGGGCGGTGGCCTCTGCGATCTTTGCGTGCTTTGCGAGAGAATGTGTTCATGCCTTCGGGTGGGCGGGTGGCTCCGTATCCTGCGCGTACTTTGCGAGAAAATGCCCCTTCTTCTTTGGGTGGGCGGGAAATGCTTCCCGACGCCTTCCCTTCGCCCGGGCAGACCGTCACACGGCCGTCTCCACTGGACCGCTTCGCCTCCAACCAAGGTACATCGCAGACAGCTCTTTTCGTAATTCTCTAGAGGAGCCGCCCCGGAAACGGTATGATGGCTCCGTCATGAAGATGAAGCGCCTTGCTCTCACCGTCCTCCTGCTGATGTCGGCCAGACTGGTCCCGGCACAGAACATCGACAAGACCCTGAGCTTCCAGTACCAGGGAATGCAGATTCAGGCTCCGAAGTTCCGAGCGAGGATCACACTCGCTCCCATGATGAAGCTGATCGGCGGTGAGATGGTCTACTCCGAGGCCGCCGGAGTATGGGCCCTGGGCTTTTCAGACCACCTGATTCAGATTTCTCCTGAACGAAAACTCCTCCTGATCGACGGGGAGCTGATGGAAGCGGATGAGATGCCTCTCTCAGCTCCCGATGGAGTTGCGGTCTCTCTCAGCTACCTTCAGCACTATGTTCTCGCGCCCTTCGGCCTTCATCTCGAAAAAATCCCATCGGGCTATGCAATCCGGGAAGGGGCCTCCTTCGGCTCGCCCCTGGTCATCCACCCGATCATCGCGGATTTCGGAGAGACCACCACCATGGTTCTTGCCCTCGACGAGGCAGCTGAAGCTACGGTGGAAACGGACGACAAGGGTCATATCCTGGTTCACTTCCCGCGAAATTCCCCCCGGCTGGATCTGAGTCGGCGCTTTGAGAGCCGGAACATTCTCTCCATTCAGGCAGGTCATAACTCTGTCGAAATCGTCCCGGCCGCGGGTATCGGCGTGATCTCGAAGAACTTTCTCCATTCGCCGGAGAGAGTTGTTCTTGAGCTCGGCAAGGTCCGGCCGACTCCAAGCCCTGCACCCGAGCAGGCGCCTCCCCCTCCCCGTCATCGCCAGGGCCCGCCCATCGTCGTCATCGATCCCGGTCATGGAGGACCCGACACCGGCGCTCTCGGACCTAAGGGGCTCGCGGAAAAACAGCTGACCCTCAGCGTAGCCAAAAAACTCGCCTCCCGACTGCGGAACATGGGATATGCCGTTCGGCTGACACGAACAAAGGACGAAGCCAGGGCCCTGAGCGACCGGGTTGCCCTGGCAAACCGCCTGGAAGCCGCCATATTCGTCTCGCTTCACGTGAATTCCTCGACGGCCCGGTCCGTTCGTGGCGCCGAGACCTATTACATGAGCCTCGATCAGAAAGCCAGTGACGCGGCCGCCCAGAGCATCGCGGAGGTCGAAAATGCGGTCTCCGGGAAGAAAAGGTCTTCTGCCTCCGGGCTGGACCTCATCCTGTGGGATATGGCACAGTCGGAAGTCCTCAACGAGAGCGCCGCCCTGGCGCTTGACATTCAGCTTCGTCTCAATACTCTCTTGGGGATCAAGGATCGGGGTGTGAAACAGGCGCCATTTGTTGTTCTCACCGGAGCAACGATGCCGGCGGCCCTGGTGGAGATTGGTTTTCTGTCGAACCCCGGCGAGGCAGCCCAACTTGAAAGCAACTCCCACCAGCAGGAGCTGGCAGAGGCAATCGCATCCGGCATCCGGGACTTTCTGGGATCCAGATGAAGACTCGTCTCCTCCTGATTCTCCTTTCCCTGGTTGTTCTCGTCGGCTTCCTGGCCTGGCTGCTGTTTCTCAGACCGGAGGCCGTGATCAAGAAGCCTCTGCCCAAGGATGTTATCGAACAACCGACCCCGACGCCGGCGCCTCCCCAACGGGCCGTACTGCTCTTTGCGGGATCCGACGGCCTGCTTCATCCTGAACTCCGTCAGATCCCGCTGCCGGTCGAACGCGACGAGAGGGTCCGTGTTCTGGTTCATGCGCTTCTCGAAGGGCCCCGGGGCCGCCTCGTCCCGATCTTTCCCTACAGGGCCGAGCTGCTTGGCGTCTTCGTTGATCTCCATGATCGTGCCTTTGTCGATCTCAGCCCGCCGGACACAGCGCCCGGGGGCAGCACCATGGAGTGCAACCTCGTCTACGGTGTCGTGAACACGATTCTCTTGAACACCGATCTCAAGGCTGTGCAACTGCTTTTCGGGGGGCGGGAGGTGGAGAGCCTCGGAGGCCATCTTGTACTTTCCAGGCCCTTGTCGCTGAACAAGGCCTTCATCGGACAATGAGCCTCATCGGTGTCTTCGATTCCGGTGTGGGAGGACTCACCGTCCTTCGTGAGATGAGAAGGCGCCTGCCGCGGGCGGATTTTCTCTACCTCGGCGACACGGCGCGCCTTCCCTACGGCTCGAAGTCGCCCGAGACCGTACGCCGCTACGCCCTGAACGCCGCGTCCTACCTCCGGCATCATGAGATCGACCTTCTTGTTGTTGCCTGCAATACCGCATCCGCATCGGCCCTCCCGGATCTCGCGAAGTGCTCCCCCATTCCCGTTTTGGGAGTCGTGGAGCCGGGCGCCAGGGCGGCCATCCGGAGCGGCGCGAGGCGAATCGGGGTCATTGGAACCGAAGGAACGATCCGCTCCGGCGCCTACCAGAATACCCTTCAGCACATGAGAGTCGACCTGAGAATCCGGAGTCGGGCCTGTCCCCTCTTCGTTCCACTGGCGGAAGAGGGCTGGGGAAACCACGAGATTACCCGACAGGTGGCAAGAATCTATCTGAAAGATCTCCTCGACTGGGGAGTGGAGACCTTGATTCTGGGCTGCACCCACTATCCTCTGCTTCAGGAGTCGATCCGGGCGGTCGCCGGCCCTTCGGTCAAGCTCGTCGACTCGGCCACAGCCTTGAGCGACGTCGCCATCGAAGAGCATGGCGCCCTCTTGGGAAGAACTCAGGGGAAAGGGCTTCTTCGTCTCCATCTGACCGATGCCTCAGAGCGTTTTCTGAGGATTGCCGAGGAAATTCTCGATTCGGAGGCGGATGAATTCAGGGTGGTCGATCTCGACAGCGGGCCGACATCCCCGGGCTGATCAGGGAGGAGGAAAGCTGCCCCTCGGGTTGCGGCCGAAGAACCGCCGACGAAAACAGATTCCTCGGGAAAATCCCGTCACCGAAGACATTTCTTAACGTCCGAACCGGGTCTATGGGCCATGGATTGCGGCGCCCCTTCTTTGCACCAGCCTCCCACCGAAAGACAATTTTCAGGACACCAATTCTGGTTTTGGATACCCTCCCACTCGGTCTTCCTCGGGATTCCCGGCTGATCAGCGGAACCGGCTCACCTTCTTTGACTCCTACTCTTCAGGAGGTCATCATGGAACAGAGCATCAAAGCACAACTCGCAATCGCGGCGCCGGGCTCCTCCGCCGGACTCGGGAGCCTCGGTTTCCTGCTGGATGAAGACGAGAAAGAAAGGCGTTTTTCGAGATATGCCCTGATCGCAGCTCTCCTGCTCCACCTCCTCATCTTTGCCTTCAACTGGCCCAGTTTCTCCAATGCGGTGACTGAACCCGACGATGAGGTTGAGGTCATGGTCTTTCCAATCACACGCATCAAGGTTCCTCCTCGAAGAACTCGTGAGGAAGATATCAAGGCTCCGGCGAAAAAAATCCCAATTCCCGACCCAGACCCCCAGGCGCCGGAGCTGATTCGGAAGGAAGAGGAGCTGGGATTCGATGAGTACTCTGTCGATGATCAGCTTCTGCCTGTCGCCGAGATCCCTGAGGCCCCACCTGTTACAAACAGCCCCATTAAAGTAGGAACTGAAGGTCTGATTGCACCCAGGGTCCTCAGGAGGGTCCCGCCGATTTACCCGGAACTCGCCCGCAAGATACACTACGAGGGTGTGGTAATCCTGGAGCTGATCATCTCCAAAACCGGGCAGGTCGAGTCGGTCACTGTGCTGAGAAAAGAACCCTTCGGCCTGACGGAAGCCGCCGTGGAGGCCGTGCGCCAGTGGGAGTTTGAAGCCTCCACTCTCAACGGCAGACCGGTGAGAATCCGCTACGAACTCTCAGTCCGCTTTCATCTCTCCTGAACCTGAGAGGACTGATGCTCAGCCCCTGTATTCGACGACCACCAGGGTCGCGTCATCCGCCAGAGCCCGCCCCTCGGCATAGTCGTCAATGGCATTGAAGAGGGCATCCGCAGCAACTTCTGCGCCGCCCGGAGTTCTTTCGAGGGTCTCGATGACCCTCGAAAGGCCGAACTCCTCTCCCTCAGGGTTTTCAGCTTCGGTGAAACCGTCGGTATAGAGCAGGAGGAGGTCGCCGTTTTCAAGCTGGAGTTCCTCGCTCCGATAGCCCCCGAGATCCATAATGCCCAGGGGGAGACCTGAAGAGACAATCTGATGGACCTCGGAATTGCGCTTCCTGACGAGAATCGGGCAGTGTCCGGCATTGACCGCCCAGAGCCGACCATCCTTCGAAATTCTCGCCATGGCAAAGGTGGCAAAACGGTTGTCATCGGTGGCGCCGCAAAGGTAGCTGTTGAGCCGGGCGGTCAGGTCGGAAAGATAGAGATCTTCTCCGAGCAGCAGCCTGATCCCGGCGTGAATACCCGAGGCAATGAGACCGGCCCCCACACCCTTGCCCGAAACGTCGGTGATGGCGAGGACCAGATCCTCCCCGCATTCGATGGTGTCGAAAGTGTCTCCTGCTACGTGCAGGCAGGGCTTGGAGCGTGCAACGATTTCGAAATCCGGAAGTTTCGGCGGCTCTTGCGGAAGAATATGGCGCTGGATGGTGGCTGCAACCTGAAGCTCCCGCTCGAGACGATCCCTTTCCAGGCTCTTTCGGGCGAAAGCGGCATATTCAAGCGCCACCGTCATCTGAAGGGCAAAAAGTTCAACCAGACGTCGGTCCTGATCGGCAAAGGCCTCGATTCCCGAACGAGCTTCCTTTTCGGCCAGGACGAGAAGACCCAGATTTTCAGTGCTGCCCAGCGGTATCGCCATCCGGGTCTCTTCGATCAGGGCTTGATCACGAGCCTTCCTTCTTTCATCCGGGCTGAGGATTTCTTCTCCCAGGCCGGCAGCGGGCTTCTCCCCGTCTCCGAGATACACCTGGGCGCCTCGAACACCGAGCAGGGCAATGAGATGGCCAAGCAGTTCCCCGGCAAGCTTCTCCGGCTCATCCAGATGCTTGATGTTCGCAGCAATGGAACGAATAACCTCCAACTCCCACAGGTGAAAGCGGGTGTCAAAACGCGCTCTTTTGAGTGCATCCTGGAGAGAGATGGCCTGAAGGACCACCCGGGCGCCGCCGACGAAGTCTGCGTCGAGATCACGACCGCCCTCCAGCTTCAGGCTCCAATCCTCTTCGAGAATCCGGAAATGAAACACCTGCTGAGAAGACTCGACGCATTCCCTGGGCGCAGCCCCCGTGCATCTGGCGATCATCCGTCCCTTGTGAAGCAGTTCCGATGTGCCGGCCCCACTCTGCCTCAAGGCCAGATCAAGAAGTCTCTGATGAAGATCCCCGGGGTCTGAGGCACCCAGGGCCGACTCAGCCAGACTGAAAAGCTCGGATGAAATCATCGTCCCAGGAGAGAGTTCAGCGCCTCGTCGCGACTTCTGTGGATGCTTGCAAACTGGTTCAGACCCATAATTTCAAAGGTTTTCTCGATCGTAGGCGTCAGATTGGCAAAGGCCAGCCGCCCCTCCTCTTTCATCAGAGTCTCCATAATCTCCAGAAGGATGGAAACGCCGATCGAATTGATAATCGTCGTCCCCTTGAGATCAACCAAAATTCGACGAGACCCCTGTCCCATCAGAGTCCTGACCGCATCAGCCACAGCCTGGCCGCCGTCGTTGTTAATGTACCCCTGAGCGGAAACAAGACCGATCTGTTCCGGAAGTAATTCGTGACTGATGCTGATCTGAATCTCATTCATCCTTCAACTCCTGCTCGCCATCGGGAATCTCTTTCCTCATCCTGATGATAGTACGTCCCGGGCGGGAATCGATGGAAACTTCATCCATCATCTCGCGAATCAGGCGAAGACCCCACCCTCGCTTCTCGACGCAACCGTTTCTTCGGCTCGAGAAATGAGGATCGGGTTGCTCAGGATCAAAGCCCGGGCCATGATCCTCAACCTCAATCCTCAGCCGCGAGTCCGGATCTGTCGCGATTCGCACGATCATCTCGCCGCCGCCGTGTTCGGCTGCGTTGAGGCAGGCCTCGATCAGGGCCAGCCGCAGACTTTCGATCCCTTCAGCGGAAAAACCCAGGGACCGGGCAAGTTTTTCGACCGCTTCAGCGGCGATCAGTTCGGCATTCTCATTCGCCGCCGGATCCAGGATCATCTCCATGGGATCCGAGACCCGGGATGATTGACACCGAAGCATGAGAGTCCGACTCTCGTGATCTCGCTGCGCCATGAAGCGAGGGGAAGGCGCCTGGAGGCTGATCGAGCCTCGCCGCATTCACACTCAGCCCACAAGAACGCCACTGACCGCCCCTGGAAAATACTCATCTCGGCCTAGAACTCGATCAGGACGCGAGTGAGATTCCACGCGAGGTGAAGTTGTCGAATTGGAAGGCTGAGATGGAGATCCGGGGATGTGAAAGCAAAGCCGAGGATTGCAGCCGTTGAGAGAGAAAAGAGCGTGATCTGGAGAAGCCGCACATGATCGGCAAATTTCAACTGCCTCCCTGGACGGATGGCCGTTGTTCTGTTCAGTTCCTGCAGGATCATTTTCCAGAGCATTGAATTCCTCGTACCTCCGCTCTTCCGGGAAAGCTGCCTCCCGGGATTTTCCTTTTCATTCACCAGCCAATGCAAGAGAGATGCCAGGCGGAAGCCCATGTCCTGTTGACGGGAAGTTGCAATATGCAACAACTTTTGAAGCTCTTGATTCTTCGAAAGAGTCGGGGCTACCCATCAGCCTTTCAGATCCTGCAGGAGAAAAGCTTTGCTGTGAATGTCGCGTTATGCATCATTAGATGCAAATCGCCTCAGTTTTCGATAGAGGGTCGTCCGATCAATTCCGAGGATACGCGCTGCACGGCTCCGGCTGCCGCCACTCAACTCGAGGATCCTCCGAATGTGCTCCCGCTCAATGTCCGCGAGACTCCTCATCTCAGCCCTGCTTTCTCCTCCGGAACCTGTCTGACCCAGACCGAGATCCTCGCTTTCAAGTTCCTGGTGTTCCGCAGCCATCGCGACCGCGGCCTGGATGCGATTCTCAAGCTCCCGGACATTCCCGGGAAAGGACCAGGCTTCGAGATCCCGAATGGCCGAGCGGCTGAGGCAAAGATCCTCCCGCCCGAATTCTCGACTGAATTTCTCCAGAAAATGCCGGGCCAGGAGAGGAATGTCCGTCACGCGCTCCCTGAGAGGAGGAACCTCGATGACGACAACTCTCAGTCGATAGTAAAGGTCCGGGCGAAACTCCCCCCGCTCGATCATTTCCTCGAGGTTCCGATGGGTTGCCGTGATCAGGCGGGCATCAAAGGCGAGATTCTCCCTCCCCCCGAGACGTTCGAATTCGCGCTCCTGGACCACCCGAAGAAGTTTGGCCTGTAAGGGCAGGCTGAGGTCCCCAATCTCGTCGAGAAACAGTGTTCCGCCCTGGGCCAGTTCCAGTTTTCCTCTTCTCTTCCGGACCCCTGTCGCGACCCCTTCTTCAATCCCGAAAAGCTCTGCTTCAAGAAGAGTTTCCGGGAGCGCGGCGCAGTTGATGGCGATCATGGGTGCGCCGGAGCGCTTCGAGGAGTTGTGAAGCAGCCGGGCCACACGATCCTTTCCGGAACCGCTCTCACCGCGAAACATGACGCCGGCGTCCGTCGGAGCGACCCTCCGGATCACTTCGAGCATTCTGAGAATTGCAGGCGAAGAACCAATAAAATCGGCCTTCCGCCCAAGCTCTCTCAATTCCCGATTCTCCTCTTCGAGCTGAAGTTTCTCTTTTTCAATCTCTTCAAGATGCCTTGATGTCGCCATGGCGCCGGCGATCACCGTGGCCAGAGCCATCAGGTATCGGACATCGGATTCGGAAAAGCCCAGTTGACCTTCTCTTCCTTCCTTGTCTCCCAGGAGAATGTAGGCGAGGAGGCGGCCCCGCCATTTCAGCGGCGCCGCAATAACCTCGAAGGGCCTCATCCCCGGAGTCGATTTCCTGAGTACATCTGAGCCCTTGAAGAGGCCGAGGGCTGACCCTCCGAAGATCGCGGAAAAGCCCCCACGGTCCTCCGGAAAACCGATCGAGTGTGAAAGTTTCTCACGGCCCTCCTCATCCAGAGCAACGGCCAGGCCCATGGAGGCATCCAGATTTCCCACGGCACGCATGAGAAGCTCCTCCGTCAGCTCGTCGATGGAATGGAGTCCTCCGGCCCACAGAGAGAGGTCGACCAGGCTCTCGAGTTGCAGCGCGCGCCAGTTCTGATCAAAATGTTCCACCACGCAAGTGTAACGTCGCCCGGGCTCCGCTCCAAGTCCGATCCCGAAACAGAGACCGCGATCAACCGTCCCGGTATTCCTCAGGAGCCGGAACCGCATCCGGGGCCGGGGTACACGCCCAAAACGCGAAACTGAGCCGGCAGAGTCGCACTCGGGTTAGTCGGAACATCCCACGACCGCATCGGTCTCGGCCACCAACCCCTGTTTCGGCACGGGATGTCAAGGTTGCGCCCGGCCCATGAATTCCGCTCAAAGGACCACGACCCCACCGGCTCCGGCTCCTGTTCCGGCCCCCAGTTCCGGCTCCCGCTCCGGCCACAGCTCCCCTCCGGGGTGCTACGATGGAGAGATGATCGATGTACGGGACGGTACGCCGGCGCCGCTTGGCGCCAACCGGACGCGGAAGGGAGTTAACTTTTCCGTCTATTCCCACGATGCGACAGGCGTGGAAATACTCCTCTTTGATGATGTGGACGACCGGGAGGCCTCGGAGATCATCCGCCTCGACCCATCCAGGCACCGAACCTTTCACTACTGGCATGCAGAGATCTGTGGAATCAGTCCGGGCCAAGTCTACGGGTATCGGGCCGACGGGATGCGGAAGTCCGAACTCGGATACCGTTTCGACAGAGAAAAACTCCTTCTGGACCCCTATGCCCGGGCCGTCGCGGCGCCGAAGGCCTATGATCGACAGGCCGCTCGAGGAGCGGGATCGACAGTTGCTACGGGAATCCGCTCCGTGGTCGCCGATCGAAGGGGTTTCGACTGGGCGGGAGATCGGCCGCTTCAACGCCCATTTTCCAGGACAATCATTTATGAAATGCATCTTCGAGGGCTGACTCGCCATCCTTCGTCGGGAGTGGATCCCGAACTGGCCGGATCCTATCTCGGCCTGATCGAGAAGATCCCCTATCTCAAGGATCTCGGAATCACGGCGGTGGAGCTGCTCCCGACCTTCGCCTTCGATGCCCAGGATGCCCCATCCGATCGGGTCAACTACTGGGGCTACTCGCCGATCTCTTTCTTTGCACCCCACCCGGGCTACGCCTCATCCTCGGACCCGCTGGCACCTATCCGGGAGTTCCGGCAGATGGTCAAGGCCCTGCACGATGCTGAACTCGAGGTGATTCTGGATGTGGTCTACAACCACACGGCGGAAGGTGATGAGAATGGGCCGACCATGGGGCTTCGGGGCCTGGACAACAGGGTCTATTACATACTGCAAAAAGACCATCCCTCCCGTTATGCCGACTTCACCGGGACGGGGAACACCCTCAACACGAATCGCTCCGTCGTTCGCAGGCTGATCCTGGACAGCCTCCGCTACTGGGTCCAGGAAATGCACGTCGATGGCTTTCGTTTTGACCTGGCCTCGATCCTGACCCGGGATGAAGACGGACGCCCCCTGAGTAATCCTCCGATTCTCTGGGAAATTGAAACCGATCCCGTCCTGGCCGGAACAAAGCTCATCGCAGAGGCATGGGATGCCGGCGGACTGTACCAGGTCGGCTCCTTTCTCGGCGATCGCTGGTGTGAATGGAACGGGGCATTTCGGGACGATATCAGGCGCTTTCTGAGGGGAGATGAGGGCATGGTACGGAAGGTGGCCTCCCGCATCCTGGCCAGCCCGGACATCTATGCCCACGAGGAACGGGAACCCGAGCAAAGCATCAACTTCGTCACCTGCCATGACGGATTCACCCTGAACGACCTGGTCTCCTACTCCCGAAAATACAATTTCCTCAACGGGGAGGACAATCACGATGGAATGGATGAAAATTTCAGCTGGAACCATGGAGCAGAAGGCCCCGTGGACAATCCGGAAATCGAGGCTCGACGCTCTCGTCAGATCAAGAACTTCCTCACGCTGACCTTGCTCTCGATGGGCACTCCCATGCTCCTGATGGGAGATGAAATGAGAAGGACGCAGCAGGGAAACAACAACGCCTACTGTCAGGACAACGAGATCAGCTGGATGAACTGGGATCTGCTCGACGAACACCGGGACCTTCACCGATTCGTTCAGCAGCTCTGTACCCTCCGCCTGCACCCCGAGAACTACAACACTCCCCCGGGCAAGACCCTTAACGAAGTACTCTCCATGGCTGAGTGGAAATGGCACGGGGTCCGCGTCGGTGAGCCCGACTGGTCGGAAAACTCACATTCCCTGGCCCTCAGTATCCGTTTCTCACCGAAGAGGCTCGGCCACCTCATGCTCAACGCCTGGTCTGAGAGTCTGAAATTCGAACTTCCTCCCCCCCACAGGCAATGGATGAGAGTCATCGACACCTCGCTGGCTTCTCCCGAGGACATTCAGCTTGAGGGGAGACCGATCCGGGATGGCACCTATGTGCTCAGCGAACACTCCCTGGCTCTTCTGATCGCCTCGACCGATCCGGCAGCTTTTCAGGTATGATCAACCGATGAAAGAGGAAACATCCCTTCAACTCAGCCTCAAGGACTTCTGGGCCTGGTTGCTGCGGCACCCCAACTGCATCTTGCGCGCGGGTACACCGGAGGTCATGGTCCACGACCACGAGGATTTTCACTGGATCCTGTGGAAGGATGAGTCAGACACCCGCAACGTCCAGATCTTTCGGGGCAAGCGGCCGGTGGCAGAGTTTTTTGTCATTGAGGAAACCGTAGATTTTGTCCGGGGCTTTGCGGGAGAGGTCGAGGGCGAGTTCATCTTCGAACTGATCGTGATGAAGGGTGCCGAATCCTTCGTCTCCTATTTCTTCGTCATGAGTCACGGCCTGGATGAGATGGAAGCGGACGACAGGGTCCATTAGGCGCCTTTTCCGATGTGACTCTCAATATAATTGAGAGCCAGGAAACGTTGCCCCGGACAGAGCTATCTCTGTGTTCCGGGCGGGAGGGGGCCGTGTTTCGTCTTTCCTTTAACGTCTATCGTCTTTCGTATTCTCCCCTTACTCCTCAGCGGCGCGAAGCCCCCGCGGGGTCGTAGGCGATCTCAGACCCTCAGCCGTCTCCAGCGGTACGGAGGCCATCTCCAATCGGGGCCCTCGGGTTGATCGCCAGGGCCCGCGCCCTGGCCGCCTCGGCCTCCTCCCGGAGCCGGGAAGAGAGCTTTCGATCAGCCGTATGCTCAGCCTTCAGCAGCAGCAGACGGGATTTCACAGCCAGGGCCTCCCAGGACTCCGAATTCAGCTTAAGAGCCTGATCAGCCTCTCGAAGACCACGGGCGATCTCAAGCAGGCCGGAACGGCCTCCTCGAATCAGTAAGCCGGCATGTTCCGCGTGAAGCTCAGCCGTCAAGACATGGGCCTCCGCCCTCTCCGGATCGAGTTCCAGCGCCTTCCGCGCCGCCGACTCAGCCTGAGCGAGAACCTGCTCTCCCCCACCCATTTTCTTCTCCCACTCCAGCCTCAGCAGAACCGCCCGTGCCTTCTCCGTCCAGGCATAGGTCAGGGAGGGGTTGATTTCGATGGCCCGATCGAAGTTCTCCAGGCTTCGGGAAATACTCTTCACCGGATCCTGACCCGCCCTCAGCTCCTGCTCCGCTCGGAGACGGTCCACCATCCCGAGGTTTGCCAGCGCAAAGGCATAGCGCGGGTTCATCCGAATGGCGCGATGGAAGAAATCCTCGGCGTGAGCCAGGGAGGAAGCCGGATCTTTGCCCTGGCGTTCCTCCCAGAGGGCCCGCCTCCACCATGCGATTCCACTGTTGTTGTAGGCATTCGGAGAGTCCGGGGAAAGGCGAATCGCCTCCCCGTAGGCTTTAAGAGCCGCATCGATGTCGGGAATCGGGTCCCGCCCCAGGTCCATCAGGTAGCGTGCGCTCCGGTCGTGGACGTAGCCCAGATCGTCGGCAATGACCGGGTCCGAGGGCCTCAGCTTTAGCGCCTCCTCAAGAGACTGTACGGCTTCTTTGAGTTGGACATCCGGACTCTTCCCCTGGGAGGAGCGACGAAAAGCTGCCAGTGTCAAGGCGCCGCCGAGGACGTGGCGGGCTTTCGCCGAGTTCCCGTCAATCGCAATCGCCTTCCGGGCTGCTTCAACAGCGGTCTCAAGCTCGCGATCCGGATCCTGTCCTCGGTCATTGAGCTGTTCCGCCCGCTTCCAGAAGAGCAGGGCCGAGGTCTCCCACGGTCCGACCTCACCGGGCGCGACCTTCTGGGCCCGGAGGCTGGATGCTCGGGCCTTTTCGAAAGCCCGGTCTCCCGACCGGCCGTTCCGTTCCAGAATCTCCATCTCCTGGAGCCAGCGATGGGAGATCGCGGTCATGGTTTCCGGATCGGAACGCGCAATATCCAGGGCCCGTTCATAACTCTCCTCAGATTTTTTCAGGAGCTCCAGGGCCCCGTCAACGGCGCCCCCGGCCGCGAGATCCGTCGCCTGGACGACCTGGAGATCACCAATCAGACGAAAACTTGAGTAATCCCAGGGTGTCTTCTCAACCGCTCGGCGGGCGTCTTTGAGAGCCGATGGAATTCGCCCTTCGTAAAAAGCGATCCTCGCCATCAGGGCCTCGGGCGATTCGAGGTCCGACGCACCGGCTCTCTGAAGCAGTTCCAGGGCCGGCCTTCGATATTCCGCACCGAGACGCTGCTCCGCCTGTCGCCGCAGTTCGGGCGCAGCCAGATGCCGACTGGCCCTCAACTGTTCCTCGAGGGCCCGTCCGAGGGCCCGCCCAAGCGCAGAGGCCACGGCCGGAGATCGAAAACCGGTATTCCACGCCGCCCGGAGGTCCTGAACCGCGGCTCCAATCTCCCCCAGCACAAGATGAGCGCGACCGAGGGCATATCGCCCGGGTCCCCGAGCCGAGGGCCCCATCTTCCCCATCTCCCTCCGAATCTCCTCGATTCTCTGATGCACCAGAGCACGTTCCGGACTGCTGTCGTGTTCCGGCATCATGACGGAGACCCGCATCATCGACTCGATGCCACTCACCCGGTCCAGCAGCACCTGGGCTGCTGCAGCCTGTTGAGCCGACTTCCATCGATCATGCAGCAGAATGCCGCCCACGGCCAGGACCGCGATTCCGAGGGTCATCAAAGTGGCACTCAGGGCGGGATGTCGGCGGGCACGCCTGCGAAGCCGATAAAAGAAACCAGCCCGCCGCGCCAGGATCGGCTCTCCGGCCAGGTATCTCCTGAGATCCTCAGCCAACTGGAAAGCCGTCTGGTAGCGCCGCGCCCGATCGAAGTCCAGGCACTTGAGAATGATCGTCTCGAGATCTCGGGAAACCTCCGGATTGAGCTGTGAGGGAGGCGCCGGGCCCAGAGCCGTCGTCTGGCCCCTCATGATCTCCGTAAAACTCCCCTCAAAAGGCGATTCCCCCGTGACAAGCCAGTAGAGCGTCGCTCCGAGAGAATAGATGTCCGAGCGTGCATCGGTTTCCTTCGTCTTACCGCGGATCTGCTCCGGCGCGGCAAAGGCAGGTGTACCAAGAACCGCTCCCGTCTGGGTCAGACCGGCGGAATCCAACTCGCGGGCAATGCCGAAATCAACAATAAAGGGTCGCCAGTCACCGGCCTCGGTGAATTCCACCATGATGTTGGCCGGCTTGATATCGCGGTGCACCAGGTCCAGACGATGGGCCGCGTGAAGGGCCTCGGCCGCGTCCGCGATGATCTGAACCATTTCCTTCAGTTCGAGACGCTCGCGGATTTCCGGCAGTGCCCCGCCCGACACATACTGCATGACGATATAGGGTCGTCCCTCAGCCTCGCCCACCTCGTAGACCGGGCAGACCCCATCGTGGTCGACCCGGGCCTGAATCCTGGCTTCACGCACAAAACGGGCCAGCACCTGGGGGTCGTCCCTTCGGAGAAACTTGATGGCGACCAGTCGGCCCAGACGGGGATCCCGGGCCTTGTAGACGTCTCCCATCCCCCCGCGTCCGACGAACTCGATCAGTTCATAGCGGTGCCAGTCCCTGACCGGCGCATCGTCGAAGGGATCGAGAACTTCGGGAGTCTGGTGAGCCGCGGCCTTGACCTCCTTCTCCAGGCGGGCCACCGCGGTCGGATGAAGCAGGCCCGCATTCAGGGCCAGATCGAGTCGTTCCTCAGCCGAAAGAGCTGCGAGGGTAAGATTCGCCGCCTCGGCAGCTGCCGAGAGGGCCGACTCCACGAGCATCCCACGGCGGCCGGCCAGTTCCAGAACCTTTTCCGCTCTCACTTCAGTTGAGCTGGGACCGTCGGACCAGGGATCGCCGGATAAACTCATCCCGGTCACTATAGCGCAGAACGTATGCCGCTGATCGCCCCACAAGCCGATCCGATAATCGGGCTCACCCCGGGGACCGAAGGTGATCGCGGTCTCTGTTTCCGAAGCTGGGGCCGCAAGCCGGAGCCGATGCCGGAGCCGGTGGGGTCGTGGTTCTTTGAGCGGAATACATGAGCCGAGCACAACCTTTGTACCCGAGCCGGAGCAAGGGGGCGGTGGCCCAAACCGATGCGGTCGTGGGATGTTCCGAGTTCTTCGAGTGCGACTGCGCCTCTCAGTTTCGCCTCTCGGGCATAAGGCCCGGCTCCGGAATCGGTTCCGGCTCGCGGCTCCTGCTCCGGATGGCTGTTCCGGCTCGCGGCTCATGATCCGGACCCGCGACCTGCCGGACACAAGAGACCACCGGCGAGCGAAGTATTTCCTTCCTGATCGAGTCTCAGAAGAACTCGAAGCGCTGAAAACAATAGCCTGGGGTCCCCACCCTCCCGAAAACCCTGTTCTCACTTCACTTCTCCGGCCTTCGGATGGCCGGAGATTCCCGAAGCCTCCGCCGAATAATCAGGGCGCTACCGCATCCCAGTACCTCATGTCTTCAGTTTCGAATCCGTCGGCGAAGAGTCCGCCCCATTCCGAGGCGCCGGCATCGACTGCGGACCCGATGAGGCGCTCGAGTCCATCAAGATCCCTGGCACTCAAGCCTCCAGCCGGGGAGTTGTCGCCGATATCGATGGCCGGTGAACCCGTCTGAAGACTGTAATCCTCTCTTGCGGGCGCGACGAAGAGCGGGTCGACGCCCGTCAGATTCCCGGAACTCAGGGCGCCGGTCGTAAGGCTCGGTGTATCTGTCCCGTTCGCCCAGAAAATGCTGTTGGTCAGGGAAATGAGGCTTGGAAGGCCCGTCGTTGTGACCTCAACCGATCGACCCGTGACCCCGGTCACGGTCAGGTTGTTGAGGATCAGACTGGAGCCGGTATCGACCGTCGCGAGAACACCGACGCCCGAGCCTCCGGAGATGCAGGAGTCCGAGACTTCGGGGTCTACCGTGCCGTTGAGATACAACTCAAGCTCGCTGGAGCTGCTGACCGTCGAGGAGGAGACGAATCGGTTTCGTCGAGCCTCGAAATGGGGTGCTCCGCTGTCCTCGGCCACGATGATGAAGGCCTGTGATCCATTCTTGTCGCCACTGAGGGACCCCATCGTGTTGGAGGCAAAACGGCTGTCTTCGATCGTGGCGACGGAATTCTCTCTGACCAACAGCATGAGACCTCCGCCCTTGACGCCATGGGGAGTCACCGTGCTTTCAAGGTGATTATCGACGACGGCGCACCTCGACATCATCAGCGAGGCAGCATCGAAGAGTTCAATGACCAGCCCCCCGCCCTCGAGGTCATAGAGGTCTGCGGACTCGGTGTTCTGTCGGATGGAGCAGTCCCACATATTCAGGGAGGCGTTCGCCAATAACTGAATGAACGCGCCGCCACCCTTGCCGCCGGAGTCCGTATTGTCACGGATGATGCAGTGCTCGAGACGGAGGGAGGCGTCTCCCCCTAATCCCGCGTACACCCCACCGCCGTAGCCACCGCCATGTCCCCCGGTAATACTCAGGTACTCGAGCCGGACGCTTCCGGCGGAATGACTGAAAGAGGCCGCCGAACCTGCCCAGGTCGTAGTGGCGGAGGGATTGACGACGGTACTTTCCGGGTCCGTACTCTGGGAGATGAAGAAGGCATCCCATCCCCCGGAGAGGACGAGGCTCCCCGAGTTCATGGAAGAATCGACCGAGATTGCTTCATCGTAGGTTCCGGAGCGAATCTTGATGAAATTATCGCCTCCGGCTGCCACCGCGGCATCGATCGCAGATTGAATCGTTTCATAGGTATTGCCCGGACCCACAAGGTAAACGCTTGCATGAAGTCCGAAAGCAGACAGAAGAACAAACAGGAGGCTCAGGCCTGTCACCAGAAAATTTTTCATCATAACCTCCAGGAAAAGTATTTTTCAAATAACCGTATGTCGACCCCCTGAGTATCGGTCACCACGACCGGGATTGCAACGCATGAACATGCTTCCCCAATTCGGAGGCTCAAGGAGCCAGGTGTCGCAGACACGAGGTCAAAGGTCGTGGAAATTCTCACCAGGACGGATCGTCGCTGAGATGTGAAGATGCTTCGAGCAGTGGCCGCAAAATCGAAGACCGTGTCCATCCGACGCGTTGGTGTGCGGTTCGGTCCGGCGCAGCCCTTTCTCAATATGAGGGGAGGCGGTGGCTCTCCCGCCTGGATCTCCGGAGGTCCCGTAGTCCTGCCCTGCCAACCCGGGGCCGGACGAGGCGGATTGTGGGAGGAGAGCTTGCTTCCCAGCACCTTCCCTTCGCCCGGGCAGGTCGTGAAGCGGCCGTACTCACGGGGATGCTTCGCCTCGAACCAACCCACAGCGCAAATACATCCTTCCTGTTTTTTCTTTCCACTCGGGGCCGGGGCAGGTACACTGCGCGCATGAGCCATAGCGATTCCCAACCCAGACTCCGCGGCGCCGTCGTCGGCACAGGCCACCTCGGCCGCCATCACACCAGAATCCTCAATCAGCACCCTGAAATCGATTTTCTCGGGGCCTGGGACGCCGACCCCGAGCGTCTCCGAAGCATCTGCTCCGAATACGGCGCCCCGGCACTCTCCTCTCTCGATGCCGTCAGGGAGGCGGACCTGGTAGTCGTCGCCACACCAACAGTCGCCCACCACGAGGTCGCCTCGAAACTGCTTGAGGCCGGCTGCCACGTCATGGTGGAAAAGCCCATCACCCAGACCATGCAGGAAGCCGAGGACCTCATCTCCCTGGCCGAAGCCAATTCGAAGATCCTGGCGGTGGGTCATGTGGAATTCTATAACCCCGCCGTTCAGGCATCGCTCCGGGAAGCCGGCTCCGTCCGCTACATGGAATCCCAGCGGCTGTCTCCATTCACGGCACGGTCGGTCGATGTCGATGTCATCCTCGACCTCATGATCCATGATCTCCAGATCACCCTCGCAGTTGCCGGAGAAGAACCCTCGGACATCCGGGCCGTCGGTGTCAATGTGCTGACGGACAAGGTCGATCTCTGCCACGCCTGGGTCGAGTTTCCTTCGGGCCTGGTGGCTAATCTGACGGCCAGCCGGGTTTCCGCTGAGAGGATTCGGAAATTACGGCTCTTCGCTACCGACAGCTACTACTCCATCGACTACGCCGAACAGAGCGTCCAGTCGGCCCGGCTTCAGCGGGCGCCGGAGGGACCCCGGATCCAACCGCATGTCATCGAGGTGGAAAAGGAAGAACCTCTTCTCGCCGAACTCAACGCCTTCATCCGGGCTTGTCGGGGCGAGGAGACACCTCTCGTCGACGGTCGAACCGGCGCCGCTGCACTGGCCGCTGCAATCGCCGTCCGGGAGTCCGTCGAGTCCCGCTGAGATCTCTCGGGTTCAGCTCAGAATTGGAATGTCTTTCGATGACGTCCGGGTCGGGGCCGTCACTCCTCTTCCCACTCCCCGCTCGGTGATTTCTTATGCAGAACGACCTCGCGTCCACCTTCTCGGAAACTCACCGTATCCATCATCCGGTTCATCAGCCAGACCCCTCGGCCGTGGGTTCTCAGGAGATTCTCACCTTCGATCGGGCTGGGTACGGCTTCGGGATCGAAACCCTTGCCGGGGTCCCGGATAATGATGAGCAGCCCCTTTTCCGGATCGCAGAGAACGCGGATCTCGACTTCCTGCTCCGGATCACCCTTACAGCCGTGTTTGACCGCGTTCGCCACGGCCTCCAGCAGGGCGACCTCGACCTCAAACTCCTGTCCGACAACACAGCCCTTGAGCTGAATGACCTCCATAATCTGATCAACAGCCTTGCCGGCCGCATCGCTTTGCCCGGGAATCCTTAAGACCAGACAGGCCTCGACATTCCGAAAAAATCGATCAGGCACGGATAAGCCCTCCCAAGCTCAAGGACAGAATTCCCTCATGGCCGAGGCGCCGCCGACTTCCGGATCAACACGAGGGTCCGGTCATCACCGTAGGGCACCTCACCGACAAAAGCATCAAGATCTTCTCCAATCTTCGAGGCCAGTTCATCCAGGGGAAGGAGACGATTCGAAAGGGCGACCGATTTAAGGCGTACATCTCCGTATTCCTCGCCATCCGCATCGGCCGCCTCGGTCAAACCGTCCGTATACAGCAGGAGAGTATCCCTGGGGTCGAAAAAAAACTCTCCGACGGAATACTCCGCCGTTGGGAGCAGGCCGAGAGGTACGCCGGAAGCCTCCAGCCACTCCGCCTGTCCTCCCAGGCGCAGGAGAAGGCCTGGATTATGACCGGCATTGACAAAGCGGACCTTTCCGGAATCAGGCTCAACTTCAGCGAAGAAGGCCGTCGCGTATTTCTCAGGCGGCGTCCGGTCATGAAGGAGTCGACTGACCCGAGAGCAGATCTCATCCAGGGGCATTCCGGCATCGAGAGGCCCCGCCGACAGCGCTTCCAGAGAAGCCGTCAGAAGGGCCGCGGCGATCCCTTTCCCTGAAACATCGGCGATCATGACGACGAAGCTCCCGTCATCTCTCCTGATCATGTTGTAGAAATCGCCCGACACTCCCCGGCATGCGACGTTCTCCGCATGAAATTCCCAGCCGTCAATCTCCGGCAGGCTGTCCGGTATCAGAGCCACCTGAATCCTTCGCCCCAGGGCCAGCTCCTGTTCCATGCGTTTTCTCTCGGCGGCCTCTTCCGCCAGACGAACATTAGCGATCCGCATGGCCGCAACGGAAGCAAGAGAAACAAGCAGCTCCATATCGGACTCTTCATATGCCCGGACTCCCCGAGTCGAGCCCAGCACGATCATGCCCAGCGCCCTGTCGTCATCCAGAAGCGGGGCCGCGAGAATCGTCCTCAGGCCTGAGAGCATGAGGCTCTGGGCCTGATTGAACCTCTCGTCTGACCGTGCATCCAGAATCAGGGCCGCCTTCCGTCCATCAACAACCTCCCTGAAAAGATGACGGGAGGCCAGTCCATCGGGGTTTCCCCCGCTGGAATGAGCGGCAGCTCGGCGGAAACCTTCACCCTCTCTTAAGAAAATCACCGCCTCTTCCGGCTTGAGATGATCGAAGACCTTCTGGAGAATCAGCTCAAGGAGATCCCCCAGTTCCACGGAACGGCCCAGGGCCTGGTGGACCTGGTTGAGAATCTGCAGACGCGCAACTGCCGCATCATCTGCGGCCGCGACCATCGCTCCGCTGTCCGGAGCAGGGATGACGCCGCTGGAAATCAACTCGTCGACAGATCGGAAAACCGTGTGGCCCGAAGCAAAATCAAGCTCCGAGCCCATCTCGCTCGGCTGCTTCTTTACCAGAAGCCTCAGGGAACTGGAGCCAAGGCTCAGCCGATCTCCCGGTTTGATCTCCAGTTGACCCCGAACCGGTCCCGAGGGCAGAAAAGTCCCGTTCCGGGAATCCAGGTCCTCGACGAACCATGCGCCTGCCCTTCGGGAGATCCTGGCATGCTGACGAGAGAGTGCCCGATCAGCGATGGTCACATCTGCCGAATTCGAACGACCAATAACAATCGAATCGCTCTCAAGCTGTTCTTCCCATTTCCGACCGTCCGGAGCGAGTATTTCAAGGATCATCACCTGACAAGGCTACCATAACCGGTGTCTGCTTAAAGCTCGAGAATCGACTGGTATTCCAGATCCATTTCGCTCGGAGGAAAGCCGTCGGCCTCCAGCCAGGCGTGACCCTCCGGCCTCATTTCACCGGCCTTGACACCCATGAAAAAGCGAGGTTGAAGGGCGCAACGGGACCAGAGATCGAGCAGAATCAGCGAACGTTTGAGACAACGCCCACCTCTCCGCGGGGGAAGCAGGGGCAGAAGTCGATCGACAAGAGCGCGCAGCCGGAGGGGCGCCCTCAAGACCCGGGGAAGGAGAATCCTGACCTCTCTCAGCCGACGGGCCGTTTCATCCAGAGGAAGTCTCGAATAGAGCAGAGC
>JANTFG010000030.1 GCA_024763555.1 Thermoanaerobaculales bacterium | reverse complement strand
CGACCAGTCTCTCATCCCGGGGATGAGCGGAGAGAATTCCTTCGATCTCATCCTCCACGCCCGGCGCTGCGATCAGCCGTGCACTGGAAACAAGTCCATCCGGAAGGAGGCTCAGGCCCTCGAGCATGGCCGGAAGCAGTGAACGCACCTCCATCACCCTCGACCCCGGAAGCAATCCGAGATGCTCCCGAGCCCGGTCGGAGCCGCGAGGCCCCGTGGAGGCCTGGGCAATTTCATCCACGAGGGGATGTCCGACATACCTCGCCCGAACCTGGTGTTGACGATAGAAATCCGTCTCAAAGGGCAGAATACACAGCACTTCCCTCGCCAACTTCCGGACCTTGCGGACCCGACCTTTGCGCCAGGCCCAGAGCTGTGGAGAAATATAGAGGAGAACCGGAATCCCCAGCTTCTTCAGTCGCGCCGCGAGACGGAGATTGAAATCGGGGGAGTCAATCAGTATCGCCAGGCCCGGTCTCCTCTCCGCCGCTTCCCTAACCAGGCTTCGCATTGTCCTTCGAAGGGCGGGAAGCTCACGCAGAACCTCGACAAGCCCCATATGCGCCAGATCTTCGCTGCGAGAGACCGCTCGAACACCTTCGGCACGCATGCGGGGACCCGCCACCCCGAAAAACTCCAGCTCCGGCCGAAGGCCCCGTAGAGTCGACACGAGGTTCGCTCCGTGGAGATCTCCGGAAAGTTCGCCGGCAACGATAAGAATCCCGGCGCCGCTCATTCCACCCACCGTGTCCGAAGGAAAGCCAGCCCGACCAGAAAGGCGACGACGATCATCGCACCCATGAAATCAGCGACCATATCGCTCAACTCAAAATGACGGACTGGACTGAGGAGTTGAAGCACCTCGGTCAAGGCCCCAAAGCCTGAGGCGCCCAGAACAGCCCACAAGGCGCCGTTTCCTGCGGAAAAAACGTGAAAGAGCCAGAAGAGCAGTCCAGCCTGAAAACCATAGGCTGATGCGTGAGCGAGAGAATCCGTCGCGTTGAGCCCGGAAATCGAGGGAAGGCGCGGCACCATCGCCAGGACAACAAGAAGAAGAGCATAGACTACGTTGCTCAGTAGGGCGAATCGGCGCACGACTCCCTCAGGGGAAGGGATACATCAGCCATCCAAGGGCGATGCCACCGACAACAAGAATGAGAAAGGTCTTGAGAAAGAGATTCCTCCGGCCCTTTGCGTCCTCGCGCCACAGGAAGGCAAAAAAGACCGACACCAGCAGGGCATACCAGATCATCAACAGGGAGTGATCGATCATCGCTTCAGCCCCCGGGCAATATCACAGACATCCAGAACCACGAGGAGATTCATCAAGCCGGCGCTGATCAGGAAGGTCTTCCCATAGCTGAATCCTAAAGCGGCAGGATCGCCGCCACCGGAAAGCCCCAGCGGCAACGATGAAAAGAGCCCACCGACACCGTTCAACCAGATCAGACGCAGGAAATAGAGCACACCGTTTCCGAGTCCGGCCATGGTTGTCAGCCACGAAAAGGGATTGCCGGCCTGGGGAACACCGATCTCCCCATTGAGCAACACCCCGGTGATGAAAGCCGCACAAACCACACCGGCAAACACAAAGGCCCGAACTTTCCTGCCGAGCATGAAATGACCCAGGCCCGGAACGAGCCAGCTGATGATCAGCAGCGGCCATGGAACCGCCGGAACATTCTCGGCCTTCTCGACCGCTTTCGCTTCTTCTTTCGTCACTCGTGCCTCCAGCCTCGACGAGGATCAGGGCGCCACACTCAATGTGGGGCTCCAGCCGATCCCGAAACAGGCACCCACTCCGCGAAGAGGGTTCACATCTTCAAGAGTTCTTCGCGGAGAAATTTTCCCGGCTTGAAATAGGGAATTCGTTTCGGTGGTACATCGACCCTGGCACCCGTCTTTGGGTTCCTTCCGATCCTTGAACCTCGCTCCCGAATCCGGAATGAGCCGAGGCCTCTCAGTTCGACCTTATCCCCCTGCTGAAGCGCCTCGATGATCGACTCCAGGATGACCTGGACAGCTTCATCAGCCTGCTTCCGGGGGAGATCAGCCTGAAGAGCGACATTTTCCACCAGATCAGCCTTCGTTATCGTCATCTTCCCGTCCTCCCGTTTCATTTCACACGAGTCTCTCGTAACGAGAATACCAGAACCTATTATTTTTCAGTCTCCCCCTCGGCATCCTCCGGCGTTTCTGCTCCGCCTTCCTCGGATTCTTCAGGCTCGGCAGCTTCATCTGAGACGCTTTCTTCAGCGGCTGCTTCTTCGCCGCCTTCCTCGTTTGAAGTCTCTTCAGCCTCTGCGGGCTCAGCGCTCGCTTCACCTTCCTCAGACGCCGCTTCGGTCGCCGGCGCATCTTCAGCCTCTTCCGGCTCAGCACTCACTTCGACTTCCTCAGATGCCCCTTCGGTCGCCGGCACATCTTCAGGCTCGGCCGCTTCCTCCGCCCGGGCTTCCTCGACGACGTCCTCGGCCGGAGTTTCCTCTTCCGGGCTTTCCTCAGTCTCGACAACGATACCGCCGGCTTTCAGTGCCGCCGCCATCGCGGTTTCCGCTCCGCCGCCTGCCGCAGACTCTTCCTCAAAGGCCTCTTCTGCATCGTCCTGGGACACTCCGTTCATGGAGAGCCCGATCCGGCTTTCGTTCCAGTCGATTCTCAGGATCCTACAACGCACCTTCTGGCCTGTTTGGAAGATCTCCTCCAGGGATTCCGCACCCTGGCGGTCGATCTCGGAAATATGGCAGAGTCCTTCAACTCCCGGTGCCAGTTCGATAAATACACCGAAATCCGTCACGTTGGTCACCGAACCCGCCACGAGATTCCCCACCCCGTGGGTGTTGGCGTATTCTTCCCACTCGTTCGGCAGGAGTTCCTTCATGGAAAGAGAAATCCGCTGTTTGACGGGATCGATCGCCGTCACCACTGCCTGCACTTCCTGTCCCTTCTGAACAACCTCTGAAGGGTGGCTGATCCGCCGGGTCCAGGACATATCGGAAATGTGAACCAGACCGTCAACGCCAGGGACGATTTCCACAAAGGCGCCGAACTCCGTCAGGTTCCGGACCGTGCCCTTGACTCGACTCCCCACGTGATAGCTCTCTGCAACGGTCTCCCATGGATTGGCCTCGGTCGCCCGCAGGGACAGTGAGAGCCGCCTCTTGTCGAGATCGACTTCGGATACGACCACATCGACTTCCTGTCCGATCTCAAGGACCGAGCGGGGATTCTTGATCTTCTTGGTCCACGACATCTCGCTGACATGAACGAGACCTTCGACACCCTCTTCAAGGGCGATGAAGGCGCCGTAGTCGACGATGCTCACGACCGAACCATGAACCCTCTTGCCGACAAGGTATTTCTCGGGAACCAGAAGCCAGGGATCTTCAAAGCGCTGTTTATAGCCGAGAGAGACCCTCTCGCGTTCGCGATCAAAGCGAAGCACAACGACCTCAACCTCGTCCCCGACCTTGAAATACTCGCTGGGGTGCCCGACTCGGCCCCAGGAGATATCCGTGATGTGGAGCAGCCCGTCGAGCCCGCCGAGATCAATAAAGACGCCGTAATCGGTGATGTTCTTGATGGCGCCTGTGACCAGCTGACCCTCTTCGAGTTGAGCCATGGTCTCTTCCTTCGCAGATTCCACCTCTTCCTCTAGAAGAGCCTTCCGTGAAAGCACAACATTGGAACGCCGACGGTCGAAGGAGATGATCCGAGCTTCGACTTCCTGTCCGATGAAATCTTCCAGTCGCCGATTGGGTCGGATATCGACCAGTGAGCCGGGCAGGAAGGCGCGGATTCCGATATCCACCGCCAGTCCACCCTTGACGCGCTCGAGTACCGTTCCCTTGATCGTTTCCTCCGCTTTGAACACCTTTTCAAGGTCCGTCCAGATCTTGAGGCGGGCCGCCCGCTCCCGGGACAGATAGACCCGGCCTTCCATCCCGTCGATTCGCTGGACGTAGACATCGATCTGATCACCGACCGAAACATTCACTTCGCCGGACTCAGCGTCCTTGACCTCGGCGATGGGAACCATGCCTTCACATTTGTAGCCGATATCGACCATCACCTCATCATTACCGACGGCAACAACCGTCCCGGAGACAATCTCCCCTTCTTTGAGAGACTGCACCGAGTGGTCCATCTCCATCAGCTGTTCCATCGACAGCTCTTCGCTCAACTCTCCGCCGTCGTTCGTGCCATTCTTTTCAAGGTCCATGTTCAAAAGTTTCTCCTTATTGCCGGACACATCTGTATCCGGACGTCCTTCGTCTGCTGACCTTAGAAGGTAAGCCCTCCTACTGTCAAGCCTTTTCGCCCGGAATCGCCGTGAAACTAGGAGGGAAGAGCTGAATTCCCGTTCTCAAGCTCCCGGAACAGGTCAACAATGAGTTTCACAACCTCATCAAGCGTCATGCCCGAACTCTCGAGAAAGACCGCATCCTCAGCCCGACGCAGGGGAGAATCCTCCCTGTTTGAGTCGCGAAAATCCCGTGTCTCCTGTTCGTCGAGAATTCTCTTCAGCAGCTCGGGGCTCATCTCGGCTTTCCTCTGTTTCAGGCGCCTGAGCGCCCTTTCTTCCGCCGATGCCGTCAGATAAATCTTGAGGAGGGCATCGGGAAAAACAACGGTCCCGATATCACGCCCTTCCATCACGCCTCCGGAAACTTCCCCCATTCTCCGCTGTTCCTCGACAAGAATTCTCCGAAGCTGCGGGAGCGCCGAGATCGCCGAGGCCATCTCCGAGACCTCTGCGCTGCGGATCTCCCCGCTGACCTCGTCCTCACCGAGCCAGACACGCATGGCCGACTCACCCAGTTCCATCCTGAGTATTTCAATGGTCGAGCGTGCGAGATCGGCCCCGTCGAAGGCAGGAGGCAAGGGTACGGCGTATCCCTTCCGAAGCGCCATCAGACCGACCGCACGATACATGGCGCCGGTATCGAGATAGGGCAGATCGAGGGCTCGCGCCACCCTCATCGCCACCGAGGACTTTCCCGCCCCGGAAGGCCCGTCTATTGCGATCACCCGCACCTTTTTTCCTCTCTTTTCCAAGCCATCTCCTCCTTCAGGCGCATCCAATCCCCACACGAGGAATTCAAGAGCACGTCATTGCGGCCTCAATCGGCCGAAAAATACCGGGCATCCGGATGATGAAAAACGAGGGCCGAGACACTGGCTTCGGGATCCATCATGTAACCCTCGGTCAGTTCAACACCAATCTCTTCCGGCTCCAGCAGCTTGAACAACTGAATTTGTCCCGACAGGTCCGGACATGCAGAATAGCCGAAACTGAAGCGTTTGCCTCGATATCGTCCCGAAAGAATCTCCTTCGGGCCGGTACCCGGTTCATCCGCAAAACCCCATCGCGCTCTGATTTCCCGGTGGAGCCACTCCGCGGAAGCCTCCGCCGTCTCCACCACCAGGGAGGCCAGTGCGTGGCTCTTCAGGTACTGCCCATCCTCTTTCAGCTGCTCGACCTTTTCGCGAATCCCCACACCTGCCGTTGTAACAAAGAGGGCCACGGCGTCCTCATCAAGGAGAAAATCACTCAGGCAGAGACCCCGACCCCTCGACTGACGCGGCATCCTCCAGCGGGCCGCCAGTTCCCCGGTCTCCCGGTCGAAAAGACAGAGATCATCTCCCTCCGCCCGTGCCGGAAAGAACTTCCAGACGGCCCGTACACTCATCCCCTCCGATCGAAGACTCTCCCGGATTTCATCAACGACGTCCCGAAGCTTCGCCAGTCTGGGATCTCCCCGCTCTTCGAGAGCGCGAAAGGACCCGCGAAGACCCAGGTGTTTTCCATAAAGCATCTGCGGATTGATCAGGGGCCAAAGCTCGTCGACATCGATCTCCACGACATGCCGCAGAAAATCCGGCGGAGTCGGGGCTCTGAAATCCCTCCGGATCGTCGCCCGAGACCCCGGGAGATCCGCCTTCTTCTCCACCGGCTCAGACCGGGCCTCAGCCATTTCTCCCTGGCGGCAGGCGAGAGAGATTTCCGCCTCGAGTTCCGGGCGTTTCTCCTCAGATATCAGCCGATCGACAAGCTCGAGCGCGTGCATTGCGTCCCGACCGTATGTACAGAGGCCCTCATAGGCTGCAGCGATCCTCTCATGGGTGAATCGCCGCGTCAGGGCAGCCCCGCCCGCCAGCAGAGGAGTCCGAATCCCTGCTGCAGAGAGATCCTCCGCCGTCAGAATCATCTGATGGGCGCTCTTGACCAGGAGGCCGGAAAGCCCGATGACATCCGGCCGGTGCTCCCTCGCCGCCTGGACGATCTGCTCGGCCGGGACCCGAATCCCAAGGTCGATGACCTCGAAACCGTTGTTGGAGAGCACGATCGAAACCAGGTTCTTCCCGATATCGTGGACGTCTCCCTTGACGGTGGCCAGAAGAACTCTGCCCCTCGCACTCGCCTCCCCGGCCTCCAGATGAGGCTCGAGAAAGGAAACCGCTCTCTTCATGACCTCAGCACTCTGGAGGACCTCTGCAACGATCAGCTGATTGTCGTTAAAGAGGCGCCCGACCTCAGCCATGCCCTGCATCAGGGGACCGTTGATGATCTCCATCGCGGTCGGCCAGCGGGAGTCCCCCAGAGCCTTGTCGAGATCCTCTTCCAGACGAGTGGAGGATCCTTCCACGACCGCCCGAGACAGTCGCTCGCCGAGATCCACCCGAGACCACTCCTGCTCAGGCTCGGGCGCCGTGTTCCGATCCCTGAAAATCTCGACGAATGCGGCCACCGCCTCCTCGCCGGCTTTTCGATCCCCGGGCCTGAGACTCAGCAGGGCCTCCGCCACGCGCCGCTCTTCTTCGGGAATCTCCGCATAACGCGCCAGCCTCTGGGTGTTGACGATCGCAGCGTCGAGCCCGGATTTCGTCGCCCTGTAGAGAAATACCGCATTGAGGACTTCGCGACCAGCCGAGGGAAGGCCGAAGCTGATATTGGATACCCCGAGAATGCTGCGGGTCCCCGGGAACTGGGCCTTGAGTATTCCGATGGCCTCAAGGGTGGCATTGGTCATTCCGAGGTATTGTTCGTCGCCGGTGCCGCAGGGGAAAACCAGGGTATCCCACCAGATATCCTCAGGACGCATCCCATAGTCCCCGACAAGAATTCCGTAGCTCCTGCGAGCAACTTCCAACTTACGCTCGACTGTCGTGGCCATGCCCTTCTCGTCGATCAGCCCGACCACGATTGCCGCTCCGTAGCGGCGGGCCAGCTCGACCACTCTTCCAAAGCGCTCCGGACCGTCCTCAAGATTGGTTGAATTGAGAATCGACTTGCCCTGAAGGTTTCTTAAGCCGGTCTCCATAACCTCCGGATCGGTCGAATCGATCATCACGGGAACCCTGATCCGTCGATTGAGTTTCCCGAGAAAGGCCGCCATTCTCCCCTTCTCATCGATCTCCGGGTCCTGGAGGCAGACGTCGAGGATCTGGGCGCCCTTGAGGACCTGAGCCCGTCCGATCTCGGCCGCTGCCTCCAGATCACCCCCTGCGATGAGTCGCTTGAATTTTCTGCTGCCGAGAACATTGGCCCGTTCCCCGATGAGCAGGGGCCGATTCTCCTCGCTCAGTTCGACCATCTGGAGGCCGGAGACCAGGGCCCTGTTGTGCCCCCGGATTTCCCGGAGGCGCCCTCCGGCAGCGACTCGCGCCAGGGCATCGATATGAGCTGCGGTCGTGCCGCAGCATCCACCGACGAGGTTGACCCATCCCTGGTCGATAAAGTCGCCGAGAGTCTTCGCAAAGGAGGTCGGATCGAGCAGGTAGCATCCCTCCTCGTCCGGCATCCCGGCGTTGGGGACGCAGGCAACCCGGGTTCTCGCCAGGGCGGAGAGACTTCGAAGATCCTCCCTCATCTGATCGGGGCCGGTGGCACAGTTGAGGCCCAGGTAGAGGAGATCCGCGTGATCCAGGGCCACCGTCACCGCTTCAATATCGGCGCCTCCCAGCATCGTGCCGTTGCTCTCGACCGTCACCGAGACGGCGACCGGAATCTCGACTCCACTCTCCCTCGAAGCCAGATCGATACCCAGCAGACCGGCCTTGGTATTGAGCAGGTCCTGGCAGGTTTCGAGAAGCAGGTAGTCCGCCCCACCGGCGATCAGGCCCGCCGCCTGAACCTGAAAATGTTCGACCAGTTCGCCGAAGCTGACTCCACCGGTAACGGAGATCGCCCGGGTGGTCGGCCCCATCGATCCGCAGACAAAACGCATTCTCTCTGCGCTGGAGTACCGCTGACAGGCCGCCCTGGCGATCATCGCAGCCAGACGGTTGAGTTCGAAGGCTTCATCTTCGAGTCCGTACTCCGCAAGGACGAGCGGAGTAGCGCCGAAGGAGTTGGTCTCGACGATATCGGCGCCGGCCCTGAGGTAGCTCTCGTGAACCTGATCGACGAGATCGGGCCGGGTGCGACAGAGTACCTCGTTGCAACCCTCCAGTTCCGCTCCTCCAAAATCGGCGGCCGTCAGCCCGGCGGACTGCAGGGCCGTCCCGGTGGCGCCATCGAGGATGAGGATCCGTTCTTCAAATGCTCTTCGAAGCAGGAGTGATCTGGAATCGGAGGTCTTGGATTCTTTCATAATTTCAGCTGCTCCAGCAATTTTGTGATCGCCCCTGCGCTTTTCATGACAAAAAAGTGAACCGCCGGAACTCCCCGCGAAAACAGCTCCTCCACCTGACGACGCGCCCACTCGATCCCAATCTCGGGAACGTGCTCATCCTTCGCCGCCGATATTTCATTTCGGAGATCTGATGGAAAATCGACCTCGAAGACGCGTGGAATTGTCGAGAGCTGACGCTTGGAAGAGAGGATCTTGAGCCCGGGAATAATCGGGACCTCGATTCCGATACTGCGACACTGCTTTTCATATTCGAAGAAACGCCGATTATCGAAGAACATCTGCGTGACGATATACTCGGCCCCGGCCTCGACCTTGGCTTTTGTGAATTCGAGATCAGTCCTGAAATCGGGGGCCTCGGCATGCTTCTCCGGATAGCCGGCAATCCCGATGCCGAAATTCGTCGGCTCCGGATCCTCCAGATCCTCCTCGAGATACCGTCCGGTATTCATCTCTGCGATCTGGCGGACGAGATCGACCGCCCTCGGGTTGATCGTTCGATGCTCCGCCACGCTCTTCTCGTAGTCCAGGGAATCGCCTCGAATCGCCATGACGTTCTCGATCCCAAGGTACTTCAGTTCGATCAAAACATCTTCAGTCTCCTCCCGCGTGAAACCATGACAGAGGAGATGGGGAACAGTGTCGATATGGTACTGGTGCTGAATCAGCGCACAGAGTCCCAGGGTTCCCGGCCGTTTCCGGCTGATCTTCGTTCGCATTCCCGATTCGGTCTGCCTGTAGCTCTTCTTCGCGGCGTGGCTGGTGATGTCGATGAAGGGCGGGTCGAATCTCTTGAGGTCCAGGATCAGCCTGATCAAATCATCGAGGCGCCCACCCCGCAGAGGAGGAATGATCTCGAAGCTGATCAGCGGGCGGGTCGCTCGGTCAAGGTGCTCGATCACTTTCATCAGGGAAGGCTACACCGCCGGAGTCCGGGGAGCAACTGGATTGAGATATTCAAGATCGAGGTCACTATGCGGCGAGGGCCTGAGTAACTCTCTCACAACCAACTCATTTACATGAATTTATACAGATCGCGAGGGTCTTTACATTGAAACCGGAGGCACTTGAGCCAGGCGCCGCAGTCCCAAATCCGGCCACACTGCATGAGCGTTCCACAATCCACTCAATCCACCCCGGCTGTGAGAGGATGGGCAGGATGAATAACTCCGAGCTGTTGGCCGCTGAGAAACACCTGAGGGAGACTACCGCCCACGGCTCATTCCGCCTGGCGGTGGGCTATCCCAACTCCTATCACGTCGGGATGTCCTCCCTCTCTCACCTCTGGGTCCATCGACTGGCCCTCGGCGTCAAGGACATTGCAGTTGAACGTTTCTATGCCGACGATAGCTTCAGGGCCCGGAGCCTGGAATCCGGACGGCCACTTGGGGATTTCGATGCGCTTGCCCTGACCCTCTCCTTCGAACTGGATGCCGCCAACCTTCTCAGAATCCTGATCAATGCCGGAATCGCGCTCCGAAGGGAAGAACGCCATCCCCGGGATCCACTCATTATCGTCGGCGGCGCCGTGGCCTCGATCAACCCTTTTCCGATCAGTCCGGCCGTCGACATCTTCTGCCTCGGCGCCGCGGAGATCCTGTGGCCTCCACTGCTGGAAAGGCTCCGAGACAGTCGGAATCACGACCGGCTCCTGGAGGAACTGGCCGAGGAGGACGGCTTCTTCATTCCCCGCCACCACCTCGATGAACAGGGCAATCCCATTTCCCGACGACGCCGACTGGAAAAACGGAATCGACATTTCCAGGCTTCGAAGGAGAGTGTCCCCGCCTCCCACATTGTCACTCCCTCAACGGAATACCGGGATCGCGGGCTGATCGAGATGTCCCGGGGCTGCCCGGAGAAGTGCGCCTACTGCTGGGTCAGCCATAACTACGGGCGACTTCGGTACTATCCGACCGAGGCCATTCTCGATCGGGTCGGGGAAATCTCGACCTTGACACGGAAGATCGGCTTCGTCGCAACCGCGGTGGGGGATCATCCCCAACTGGAGGAGATCCTCGACCACTGCCGGTCGAAGAAGCTCCAGGTCGCCCTTTCCTCCCTGAGAATTCCCGCCATGAGGCGAGAGATTCTCGAGCCTCTGGCAGCCTCAGGCGCCCGCTCGATCACCATTGCACCGGAAACCGGTGGAGACCGGCTCCGATTCGCGCTGAGAAAGGCAATTACCAACGAGGAGATCCTGAAGGCCGTCGACTGCGCCCAGGAAAGCGGCATTGAGGCTTTGAAAATGTACTTCATCGTCGGTCTCCCCGATGAGAGCGACGACGATATCAGGGCCATCATCGCCCTGCTTGCGAAGGCCCGCGACATGATGCTGAGACACGAGAAGAAACGCGGTCGGATTTCCGGTCTTCATGCCGGGATTTCAATTCTTGTTCCGAAACCTTATACGCCCTACCAGAACCTGAGCTTCATACCATCGGCCGAAGCCCGCCGGAAACTCAGGATCCTGAAGAAGGAGAGCTGCTCCCTGCCGAACCTCCAGCTCGATCTGCCCTCGTACAGAATGGCCCTCTGGCAGACCGTCTTGAGCCGCGGGGACACGCGGGCCTTTGAGGCACTCCGGGAGGCGGCCGGGGGAGTCGGCGTCGCGAGAGTTCTGAGAGACTTCAAGGATCTCGTTGAGCAGAGCAGCGCCCAGCAGCTTCCGAATCCCCCCTGGCAATTCATCTCATCGGCGCCTCGAAGCTCAGATTGAAGTCGAGGCCCGGCATCGGGTTTTCTTATGACCTGGTTTTTCATGACTTCCGCCGGGTCTGATCGCACACTGCAGATGAACAAAAAAAAGGCCCGCCGGAGGGCGGGCCATGAAAAAAATCGGATCGGCACCTACTGTACAGCTGCCGGGCTTCGATCAATCAACCCTACCGGCTGCAGTACCCGGTCGCCATTCTCGGCCACTTCGACCCCGTCAAAAGAAGCCGTTGCCCTGAAGATTCCACTCGAGGAGGAATCGTCGAGCCGCATGACCGTGTAACTCAGAGTCCTTTCCTGGTCGTCGAAGTAGGGACCAAAGCGCACCACGCCCGCCTCCGAGTCGAAAAGGCCCTCACCCGCATCCATAATGACGAAACCCTCCGGAATACGGTCCTCCACCAGGTAGGCTCGGGTTCCCTCATTCGGCTCAACACTGAGATCCATCCGGACGGGCACGTCGGGCAGAACAACAAGAACACCGGATTCAGCCCGAAGTCGGCCACCCCCGCTCTTGGCGGCATCATCGGCCACCCAGGGAGGATTGACCGTCCCGTCGAAGGAGTAGCTTCCACCTGATTTCCAGATCATTCCGGCGTTCGTAACGAAATCGGCGGGGATCATCTCGGGCGCCATCGACCACGGATCACCGCGACGCCAGGTCGCCGCATAAGCGGTCAGCTCATCATCCGAGATCATCCAGTCCGCATCGAGGTCGGCCGGGTGATAGGAACCCGGGCTGACGGCCGTATCACCGCAAATCGTCTCACTCGTTCCATCAACAGATATCGTCCCGTTGAAATTGATGTTCCAGGAGGCGCCTGAAGGGGCAGTCACAGAATAGCTCAGGGTCCGCGGTGCATCGCCGAAGTAGGGGCCCCACTTGATCAAGCCTGAGCCGGCATCGTAGACACCGCCGTCGTTGATATCCGAGACGGTCCAGTCGGAGGGAGGATTCTCCTCCAGAACATAGGCCTGCGCCTCGGGATTGGGATCAACTTCGATCGCAACCGGCACATCGGTTCCCCCTGCATAGACCGTCGGCAGGTAACGTACCGCCCGACAGCAACTCTCGGAATCCACCTGAACGACGATGTCGTCGATACCCCAGCTCTCGTCCTCCAGGACCTGGAGGAGCGGTCCACCATCGAAGCTCAGCTGGAGAGCATCCTGATGATGGTAGAAGGTGAAGCTCATGTGGTAAACGGAATCGAGATCGTAGCCGAGAGAATTAATTTCCTCGGCGCCCGTCAATCCGGGATTGAAGACATTGGGGTAGGTCTCAGGATAGGACTGATACCTGCAGGAACAGTTGGCGAAGGTTGCGTGAAGCAGGTTCTCAACGGGGCAGCAGTCACCCGGAACCGAGGCGTTGAGATCCCAGAGGTCGGGGCCGGCATAGTACCCTGTCGAGCCTTCCCAACTTCCGATAATGAGGAGGTCGAAGGACACGGTCACGGAGCAATGCTCCGGCAGCGCCACGAGGTTGAGACGAACATTGTCGTCTCCGAAACGCCCCAGAAATGTCCGGGTATGATTCGGACTCACAGCCAGGTGGGTATCCGACCACTCGGGACCGGCCGAAGTATTAAAATCATTGGAATACACGGTCGTCATCGTCTGCGCCCCCGCGAAGGACGCCCAGACCAGCAGGAAAATACTCAAGAGAACTCGTCCGGCAACTCTCATCTCAAACCTCCTCTTTCTTCCTCAATACTTGACCACCAGAGAATCTTATCATGATCCTGCAAGGAGTGCAGCTCGTGAGGAACATCACAGCCCGATCCTGTCCTTTGGCGCCCGGGACCGTTATGATATTTCTCTGGAGGCGGCATGAGATTCAAAACGACCTCACTCGTCTGTGTTCTCGCTCTGGGACTTGGGATATCAGGCGCACAGAGTACGACGCTCCGTGTCAATTTTCGGGAGCCCAAGCTTGATTCCGGTACGATCCGGATGGATGCTGCGGAGAATATCGCCGAGGCAGGAGCGCCCCTGCTTCCCGTCCGCAGCCTTCACATCCTCCTGCCCCCAGGCGCCGGCCTCGCCCACCTCGATATTTCGGTCCGGATGGAGGACCTGCACAGCATCCCCCTGAAGATTGCTCCGGCGCCCCCCCAGCTTCCCCTGGGGATCGATGCGCCGATCCCCAAAACCCGGCCCGACCCGGCGATCTACTCCTCAGACGCAATCTATCCGGAGAAACCATACCGTATCGCCGGACTCGCCCTCAGCCATGGATATGAGATCCTGCTGCTCGAGATCTACCCCATCAGGTGGAATCCCGTCAGCGGGGAAGCGCTGGTGGCGAAGAGCGCCAAGATCCGGATCGAAACGGGAGATCTCAGGACGAAATCCGCAGGACCCAATCCGAATTTCCGCGGGACGATGGAGGATTATGAGGAGATCTCAGCTCTGGTTGAAAATCCACTCGAGTTGAGAAACTACCCCCGATCAAAAGCCGCAGACAACCGGGACGACTGGGAATACCTCATCGTGACCTCATCCGCGATGATCTCGACCTTTCAGAATCTTGCCGACCACCGGGCCGCGATCGACGGAATGAGCACCCACCTCGAGAGCATGGAGAATATCCGGACGAACTACTCAGGCCGCGACGACGCCGAGAAGCTCCGGAGTTTCGTCATCGACGCCTATTCGAATCACAACACCCGCTACCTCGTGCTCGGGGGCGACGCCGATGTCGTACCGGAGCGCGGCTGCTACGGTCGGGCGGAGGTCAGCTACACCGACAACTCCATCCCGACCGACTTCTACTTCGGCGCCCTGGACGGAGACTGGAATGCCGATGGAGATTCCATCTGGGGAGAACCGGAAGACAATGTCGATCTCCTTGCCGAGGTGGCGGTCGGCCGCATCCCGGCCGGCAATGCAGCAGAGGCACAGCGGCAAATCGACAAGATCATCGCCTACGAGGGCTGGAGTGCGGCGCCTTTGAGCAGCCTGATGCTGGGAGAACAGGCGGATTCGGTCAGCTGGGGCGGCGACATGCTCGACTACCTCAGTCTCCAGATGGCCGGCATTCCCCTTGAGACCCTCTATGACCGGGATGGAAGCTGGTCGCCGTCAACTCTGATCAATACCTACCTCGACTCAGATACCGTCAACACCATCAATCACATGGGCCACGCCAACGAATCCACCGTCATGAAACTCTATCCTTCGGACGTCACGGGCCTGACGAACAGCAATCCCTTTTTCATCTACTCCCAGGGCTGTTATGCCGGCGCCTTCGACGATTCCGACTGCATGGCCGAGTACTTCACCGTCAAGGCCTCGGGCGGCGCCCACGCTGTGATCATGAATTCGCGCTACGGCTGGTACTCGCCCAACTCCAACTTCGGCTCCTCCAACCTCTTTCAGCGCGAATTTCTGCAGGCGATGTATGAAGAAGGCATCACCCGTCTCGGCGATGCCAATACGCTGAGCAAAAATCGCCTCGCCGGCCTTGCCGAGGTCTACGGGAGCATGCGCTGGTGCTTTTTTGATATCACGCTCTTCGGCGATCCCGCCACGCCGATCCACTGGCAGTGCACGCCATCCTCACTGCACATCACGCCGGAATCACCCGCGGAAGGCGGCTTTCACATCATGCAGGGTGATGCGTGGGTGCTTCAAGCTGCGGTCCACAGCGATTGTGCAGGTTCTCTCGCGGCCTTCCAGCCGGCGAGCGTAGAAGCCTCGTTCAACAATGGAGACAGTGCAATCACCCTCCGCGACGACGGCATCAGCCCCGATGAGACTGCTGGTGACGGACACTACTCCGGCTTGTGGTCCCCGCAGCACCCGGGTCCGGTCCAGATCAGTTTTCAGGCCCAGGCCACGGGGCTTTCCGACGGAGCAACGAGCCTCAGCGGAGAGATCGTTCCGTGGATGAACTACGTCCAGCTGTCCTCGACGAGCCCCTGGGTCGACACCTCCGCCGGAGAGCTTCTCAGCTCCGGCGACCTTCTCTCCAACAGCGATGACGGCGGATGGATCCTCTCCATCGGATTTCCATTCTCCTTTTACGGTGTCTCCTACGCCGACATGATGGTTGGAACCAACGGCCTCATTCAGATGGAGCACGGCAGCAGCTACTCCTCGACCGAAGAGAGCTTCCCGCTCCCCTACGCCGGCGATAACAACGGCATCATCGCCCCCTGGTGGTGCGACCTCAATCCCGGCTCCAGCGGCAGCCTGAGGATCCTCCGCGAGGGGAGTAGTCCGCACCGGCGCCTGACCGTCGAGTGGCGGGACGTGCCTCATTTCGACCAGGTGGGCGCCGTCACCTTCCAGGCAAGCCTCTACGAAGGTACGAACGAGATCATCTTCCGCTACCAGGACAGCGTCTTCGGAGACAGCGACTATGATCATGGCGCCGACGCCTCCGTCGGGATCGAGGGTCCAAACGGGATTCACGGCCTCCAGGCCCACTACCACGACGCCGCCATCACCGACGGCGAGGCCATCCTCTTCTCGCCGATCTCCTCGACCGGACGATTGAGCTTCAACCACCCCGTCTACGCCTGCAACGCTCAGCCGGAGATCCAGCTGGAGGATTCGGATCTTGACGGGGAGAGCAGCGTCAGCGTCCAGGTCCGCAGCGACACGGAATCCGATCCCCTGCCGGTCCAGCTGACTCCAGGCTCGGATCCCCGGATCTTCAACGGGAGTTTTCTCTCCGCACCTGGAGCAGCCCAGACCGACTCCATCCTGCAGGTGTCAGACGGCGACACCATCACCGTGGAGTATGCCGACCTAAATCCGGGGGGAACCCGGACGGCCCAGGCTCTCATCGACTGCAGTCCTCCCGGCCTCAGTGCACTCTCAATTTCTGATATCGGCGCCCGCTCCGCCATCATTCACTGGAATAGCGACGAGTACGCGGATTCCTTCGCCGAGGCCACTCCGGGCGGCGCCACCTCAGCGGATCAGACCCTCGTCGAAAACCACGCCCTGCTCCTTGAAGGACTCGAAGCCTGTACCAGCTACACTGTCGAAGTCTCCTCGGCGGACGGCGCGGGAAATTCCTCAAACCTCGGACCGAGCGCTCTTTTCACCACCCTGGATTCCGTCATGCCTGTCAACGACGACGTTGAGAGCGGAAACACCGGCTGGACGGTGAACACGCCCACAGATCCGGGAAGCGGGACAAACTGGAGTATCGTTGCCGACGCACAGGCCTCCTCCCCCACCCACTCCTGGTTCTCCTCCGATGAGGGCAATGACAAGGAAGACCTGCTGATCGGCGGTCCCTATCAGCTTGGGCCGGGGCAGAGCACTCTGAGCTTTCAACATCGTTTTGACTTCGAGAGCACCTGGGATGGGGGCGTTCTGGAGATCTCGACGAACGGTACGGATTTCGTCGATATCATCGATGGCGGAGGGAGTTTCAACGAAGGCGCTTACTCGGGAGCAATCACCACTTCATCCTCCACCTCACTGGCCGGACGCCCGGCCTGGACCGACGATTCCGGTGGACTCACACACACCCTCGTCGACCTTTCCACCCTTTCCGAATCCCAGATCTGGATCCGCTTCCGCCTGGCCTGCGACGGCTCCATCGGCGCCGGGGGATGGTATCTCGACGATATCCGGATCGAGAGCACGTCCTCCTGCTCGAGCGCCGATCTCATTTTTTCGGACGGTTTCGAAGGAGGAAACACCTCGGAATGGGCCTACTCGACAAACTGACTCCAGGAGAATCTTGCCCTAATCTTGCCAGATCACCGGGAAAAGTGCGCCGGAGACGATCAGCATGATGCCGCCGAAAGAGATCAGCGCCCGCAGACTCTCGGCGAGCTTTTCCGGATCCCCCGAAGAGACTGCCGAACATCCCTGGATGGCAAAGATCAGCAGGGGCAGCAGGAGAGGCAGGGAGAGCACCGCGAAAAGCGCGCCGCGACTGATGGCCCGGGAAATAATGGCTGCGACAATCGTTGAGACCACACCCAGGGCAAAGCCGCCGGCGGCAAGCAGTGCAACGAGCGCACCAACCCCCAGCTTGAGCGGAAGACCCATCAGCAGGACATAGAGCGGCACGAGAATCAGCATGAGAACAGCCAGCAGTCCAAGATTGAAAATCAGCTTTCCCAGCCACACCGCGTGGGGACGGGCGGAGAGACGCAGCAGACCGGCCGTATGGCTCTCCTCCTCCTTGACGAAGACGCGGTCCATTCCCGCCAGAGATGCAAAGAGAATCACGATCCAGAGCAGGGCCGACAAGAGATAGGCCTTGTCTTCCTCGGCGATTCTGTAGGGACCGACGGTGTAGGAGACCGCCGCCAGGGTCGTCAGGGCGAAAAGCCCCAGGGCATTGAGTGAAACCCGGGTCCGAAACTCGGTCCGCAGATCCTTCGCGACGACCGCCAGGGCTTCAGCCATCAAGGACGACATGATCTGTCCCCCATTCCAGTTCCCGTCGGTCATTGGTCGCCAAAACAATGCTCTTTCCACGCTTCGAAAGCTCCTGAACCCAGCCCTCCAGCCAGTCCTGTCCTGCAGGATCGAGATTCGAGCCGGGCTCGTCAAGAAAAAGCAGCGGGGGATCGTGCAGGGCTGCCTGGGCGATCTTCAACCGCTGCTGCATCCCTGTCGAATAGCCCCGAAGAATTGTCTTCCTTCCGGGATCGAGCCCCACCTCTCGAAGGCGACGAGCAAGCTCCTCATCCGAGAGCCTGAGATCACGAATGCGGGCAAAGAAACGGAGGTTTTCCATACCCGTCAATTCCTCGTAGAGACGCATGGCGGGCGCTACGATTCCCAGCTCATGGCGCCATGCATTCCTTGGGATCTCATCCTTATCGGACAGGTAGCGAATCTCGCCCCGAGTCGGCCGCAACAGACCACAGAGCATCAGCACCAGGGTCGATTTTCCCGAACCGTTCGGTCCGGAGAGCACGAGAATCTCCCCCGGCCCGACCGAGCCCGAGAGCTTCCGAAAAATCACCCGATCGTCAAAACGCTTGCCCAGATCTTTAAACTCGAGACGCATCGTCCTCACCACCAGGGAAAAGAACACCACTCATCAAGCGCGGGTCCCTCAGCTTCACGAAGTCCCGCCCGACCGACCGTCTCGTCCCGCACCGCCGCCGTCCTAAAATGGAGAAAAGCCCCCATCGGCCCAGTTATCCATTCGCAGCCCGTTGTAAAGGTTCTGCAGGGCCTCGAAATGCTGTTTCTCCCAGTCGGCAAGGAAGACATAAAAATCCCGCACCTCGGCCTCATCGGCCTTGTCGGCGGCGCCGCTGAAATAACGCATCGCCCGCGTTTCCAGGGTCATCCCGATGGAGAGAACTCCAAGTTCGAATTCCGTTCCCTCGATCTGCTTCTTGAAACTTTCAGAGAAGATCATTGAGGAGACCGCCCGTTCCTCCGGGCTGCGCTGCGCCACCGAGAAGGCGGCGACCCCTTGATCTTCATAATTACCCATGATCTCTTTGAGATACAGCTGATGCTGTACCTCATCCTCGGCGAGCTTCGAGAAAATCTCCTGAACGGCCGGCTTTTCAGCCTTGTCGGCAGCCATGGAGTAGAAGGTATAACCGTCAATCTCGATCTGATAGGCCCTGCGCAGAACGCTGTTGATTTTATCTTTGTCCATCATTCACCTCCACACCGGATGAGGATAGCGCGGAATCCCGGCTCAGGCGAGACCTTTCTCTGTTTCCCCGGCGGCTTTTTCCCGCCGTATCTCCTGAATCAGCTCGTCCAGCTTCTGGAGAAAACGGGATCGGTCCCGCCGACTGAAAGGCGGCGGCCCGCCCAGCATTTCGCCCGCGCCACGCAGCTCAGAGAGAAGATCTCGGACGGCAAGGGTGGTCCCGATATTATTCTCCCGGAAGATCTTTCCCGCAGGGCTTAAGACCTTCGCCCCGCACTTCAGGCAACGCCCTGCCAGGGGAATATCTGCGGTCACAACGAGATCTCCGGCGCCCACCTCTTCGACAATCCAGTCATCCGCCGCATCAAAACTCCCATCGACCAGCTGCAATCTGAGCCGGGGATTTTCCGGGATGCGCATCGCTGAATTCGCCACCAGGGTGACTTCGAGACCATATCGATCGGCAACGCGGTACACTTCCTGTTTGACCGGGCAGGCGTCGGCATCGACAAAGATATGCAGCATCTCCACACCTTCTTCGGGAATCAGGCCCCGATTCTCAGATCAGTCCGATCATAACCCATCGGAATTGCGGGCGGAAAATGAGCTCACTTGCTCGCAGCCGGGAGGTAATACACTCCTCCCAGCAGGACTGCGTGACGATTCCCTGCAAAAAAAGGGCGGCCCCCGGAGGGACCGCCCGTCTCAGCTTTCGATTGGATCAGGACTCGACTTTGGCCGGGTGACTCGCACGCATCGCATGGTCGAGTTCTTTGATCTCGACAAGATCCTTCTTCATCTTGGCGTAACCGTACCAGGTCGCGTAGTCCGGATTGAGGTGATAGGTGGCCTGGAAGGCCTTCATCCGGTGGTCCATGAACATCTCATAGAGGATCTGCTCGACCTCGGTATCGACCTCATAAAACTGGAGCAGCTGCGGATAGACTCCCTCGCCCTCCTTGACCTTGATATAACCATCACGCCGCAGGCCTGCGACGATCTCGATGGCCTCGGCGAAGACCTTGTTGACTTCCTTGAGCTGGGCATCGGCGTTCTTCATGTTCTGATCGACGAAATTCCCGGAATGGCACTGGCGGCAGGTATCCGTGATCCGCTTCCGCTCGGCATTGAAGGTCTCGGCATCGAGGCGGGCCAGGTCGCCGGCCTTGACGACATCCATCAGCGCGGTGGGATTCCCCTCGGCGTCAAGAACACCCAGACCCTTGAGGATGATGCCCTGGTACTTCTGCATCTCCGGATCCTGGCTCGTCAGATCGAGGCCGAGGAATCCGACCGCCGTCCGAACCCGATGATCCCCGCCCGGCATATGGCAGTCCTGGCATTTCGGCGCCCGGTGGGCCTCACGATTCAGCAGGTAGGCCACGCCGTGCTTGGAGGAGGAGTACATCTCCCACTGGGCATGATCGAAGCCCTCGTGGCAGGTCATGCAGGCCTCGGGCTCTAAAGCCTCAGCCTTGGAAAAGGCGTGTCGGGTATGACAGTTCTGGCAGTCCATGCCGTACTTGTAATATTTCCGCCACTCCGTATCTCGGGATTTCGCATCGACCAGACCCATGGTGTGGCAGCCGTTACAGCCCTTCTGCCCGGCGATATAGGGCTGCGGTTGACCATGAGTGAAGGGCAGAACCTCAATGGCCAGAAGACCCTTGGCGTGCTTCCCGGCAAGATACTGCTCGGCCTGCTCGTTATGACACATCTGACAGGTCGCGATGGTCGGCAGTTTCGCCTTGTCGACATCGTCATTTCCCTGATGCGAGGAGCCATGACATGCCTTGCAGGTCATCGTTTTCGACATCACGCCCCGGTTGAAGTCCTTGACCAGCTCCGGTGAGAGCTTCGCGTGACATTCCTCACACTCCGACATTTTTGCCCATGCCGGCGAGACCGCCAGGACCAGTCCGATCATCATGAAGGCTACAAAGTACTTCTTCATCATTCTCCCCCTTCCATTTCTGTGTTTCTTCACAGGAATCAGTATCTCATATTCAGGAGGGGATTATTCTTGATCCGGATCAAGTCTATGACAAATTCATGACATACCTGCCGGACGCGGACCCGATCCAACGAGGATCAAAGCGAGCTGAATCGAGAGTTTCTCGTCCTCAGCCCCGCTGCTCCCCGACCGCCTGTTTGAGGAAGAAGTCCAGGGTCTCTTCAACGGTCTGCTCGAATCCGATCGTCGGCTGCCAGTCGAGATATCGTTTCGCATTCCGAATACTGGGCTTTCGGTGCTGGACATCCTGGTAGCCCTTGCCGTAGAAACGACCGCTCTCGATGATCTCGTAGCCGGCAAAGGGAGGGAAATGTCCTCTCAACGGATGTTTTTCGAAACGATCGACCAGAACCTCGGCCAGCTGACGGATCGAGGCCTCATTCTCCGGATTGCCGATATTGATGATCTTCCCGTCGGCCTTTCCACCCTTATTTTCGATGATGCGATAGAGTCCCTCGATCCCATCAACAACATCGGTAAAACAGCGCTTCTGTTCTCCGCCGTCGACCAGCTGGATCGGGGTTCCCTCGGTCAAGTTCAGGATCAACTGAGTGATCGCCCGCGAGGAGCCGATTCGTGCCGACTGCAGAGAATCCAGGCGCGGCCCCATCCAGTTGAAGGGCCGGAATAATGTGAAGCGGAGATCACCCCTGGAGCCGTAGGCCCAGATCACCC
>JANTFG010000029.1 GCA_024763555.1 Thermoanaerobaculales bacterium | reverse complement strand
CGGGAGTTCATAGAAGGGGTCGACGAAAGCGCTTTCAAGGTCGGGGACCATCACCATGTCCCCCGACTTGACCGACTTGAAACCGACCGAGGAACCGTCGAATCCGATACCTCTTTCCAGCAGTCTCTTGTCGAAATTCCTGGCCGAGACGGTCAGGTGATGCCAGCGACCCCAGATATCACAGAATTTGAGGTCGATCTGTTCGATCTTGTGCTCTTCAATCCAGCTCCGGGCTTCTTCGAGTTCTGAGAACATGGCTCCTCCAGGGACCGCGCATTGTAGCACCTGAAGCTCAAAATATCAGCAATTCGGAGCTGAATGTCCGGGATGCGGGTTGCGAAGACCACAGGGGCGAAGGAAGGAGAGGAGCGGATCTGAAGGAAAGAAAAAAGAGAGACGGCGCCGCCGGGGCGCCGTCTCTCGTCGAATTCAGTCGAAGCGCTAGAGATAGTTAAAGAGCATCGCGTAGATGATCAGCCCAATCAGACTGAGGCCGATAAAGAGCGCCGTGAATCCGAAGATCTTCGCCAGTCGCTGGAAGCGAGCGTCCTTGGGGCCGACGATCCTGTCCTCCAGGCCGAGTTTCTCGGCATTCTCCACAAACTCCTCAAACTCGCCGGGTTTGTCATGTTTCAGCTCATCAAGAGGAACCCGCCCCGTGAAGATGACCGGATCCATGGGGAATTTGTCGGGTCGGAAGTGGGTGTTGAAGAAGTGGATCGTGAAGATGAAGGCAACGGCCAGCAGCGCCTCATCCGAGTGAATGATGGTGGCGACGTTGACCGACCAGCCGGGAAGGAATCTGGTAAAGAAGACCGGGAACCAGAGAACGAGGCCGGTCGAGCCGATGACGAAGACGCCCCAGAAGACGGCGAAGTAGTCGAATTTCTCCCAGTAGGTGAAGCGTCCGTACTTCGGTCGCTCGCCTCTACCCAGGAACCACTTCACGCTCTGCCAGAACTGGACGAGGTCCTGGAGGTTGAACATGATCGAATTCCGACCAAAGATGAACTTCAGCCAGCTCTTTCCGCTTGATGCCTTGTAGCGGAAGATGTCCCGGACGTGGGAGAGGAAGAGGATGATCAGGATGACCGCGGCGCCACGATGCAGGATGCCCATCATGGCGTAGCCGCCGAAAATCTTTGTCATCACATGAGCCCAGGACATGTAGGAGAATTTCAGGCTCATCCCGGTCAGCGCCAGGGTGAAGAAGCTCAGCAGCATAACGAAGTGCATCAGGCGCTGTTTGGTTGAAAATCTCCGGTAGAACTTCGTGGCCTTCGGCGCTGCGGCCTTATGATGTGCCCATTCCTCGCGAGATCTCCAGAGGCGGAAGAGCCAGAGCATGGTGTGGAGCACAAAGAAGGCCAGAGTCCCGACGAGGAGGGTGGTCATGAAGAGGAAGGAGTAGTAGAGGTAAGGGTAGCGCTTTGGATCGTGGTGGGTGGCGTGGGTCAGGTAGCCGGCGAACTGAAGGTGAGCTCTGGGGTGGCATTGCCCGCAGGTTTCGACAATATTTTTCTGGCTCAAGGTCGAGCGAGGATCGGTCGTCGGAAGGATGTTATGCGTTCCATGACAGTCATAACATTTTGCGGCCCCCTCCGAGCCCAGCTGGGTGACCTTCCCGTGATAGGTTTCGAAGAAGGTCTCGGCGTAGTCCTCGTGACAGTGGCCGCACTGATTCATCATCCGGAAGCGGAAGCCTTGAGCATCGACCCGGGTGATGGTGTGGGAGGTGTGACAGTCCTCGCAGACGGGGAGCTTTTCTTTCGTGTTGGTGTTTCCCGGCCAGTGAACGCTCTTGCGGAATTCCTCTTCGATGCCCTTGTGGCACTGACCGCAGGTGTCGGCCAGCTTCTTCCTCGAGACCGAACTTTCGGGATCATCGGCGGGGAGGACTCTGTGGGTCGTATGGCAGTCCACACAGCTCGCCGAGACGACGAGACCGCTCTCAAGGAGTCCTTTGCCGTGCGCGCTGTGCTTATAGCTCTGGACGATATCCGGGATCTTCGACTTCAGTCGGAGGTCGGCAACCTTGCCGTCCGCGTGGCACTGGCCACAGAGATCCGGGATATTCCTTGAGAAGGTCCTGGAACTCGGGAGTTTATGGCCCTGAGTGCTGTGTTTCTCGTGGCAGTTCAGGCAGGTAGGAACATCTTTGTCGCCTTTCGCTGCCAGCTTTCCATGGGCGCTTGCCTGATAATCGGAGACCTCCGCGGCGTGGCAGATCGAGCAGTCGACCTTCTCGGTAATCGTAATACAGGCACGCTCTTTCTGACCGGGATCGACCTGGGTATGACACTGGGCGCAGGCGACACCCGCATGGGTCGACAGTGCGTAGGCATCCTCGTCGACGTAAAGTGAAATCGTTTTCCCGTCCCGCTCCATCGTCAGCTTCTCATTTCCGTGGCATTTGAAGCAGTGTTTGTTGGTGGCGCCGCGGGATTCGACCGGTCGCTGGCGGATCTTGTGGGGGCGGTGACACTCGACGCAGGAGGGGACCTTGTGAGGAGCTTCCTCCCAGAGGCGACCTTCGATGACCTTCTTGTGAACCTTTTCGATCCGTGCGTGACATTGCATGCAGGTCGCGGCGACATTGTTCCGGTTGATGCTGGATTTCGGGTTGTTCCGATCAAGAATGAAGTGGGCCGTGTGGCAGGAGGTACAGACAGCCGTGACGGTCAAACCCTTCTCAAAGAGCCCGCGGCCGTGAACGGACATTGAGAAGTTCTGAAGGATGTGATCTTCAGGGATATTCCGTTCCTTGGAGACCTTCGTTCCCTCACTATGACAGCGCCCGCAGAGAATGGGAATATTGGTCTTGGCTGTCGGGGAATCCGGGTTGGATTTGGGTTTGATCGCGTGGGAATCGTGGCAGGTAATACACCGCGGGGCCAGGGGATCACCCTTGAGGGCCGCGCGGGCATGGAGGCTGGCACCCTGCTCCCGGGCCTCTTTGGCATGGCATTTTCCGCAGGTTTCCAATTCCTGCTGCTCAGTACGGGGCGCCTTGACCTGGTGCCCAGCGTGGCAGTCGTCGCAGTGGGCATTGGGTTCACCCTCAGTTGTCTTCTGCCCATGGGGGCTTGCAAGAACCTGGCGGCCTTCTTTCTTGTGGCACTGAAGACAGAGGCCCTTCCCACCGTTCTCGTGGAATGACTTCCGGAATTCGGTCATCGGAAGAACTTTGTGGGAGCTGTGGCATCTCACGCAGGCGGCCGAAGGTGAACCGGAGACTTTTGCCCACTTCGAATGGGGGCCGGCGTTGAAATCGCTCTCCTCCTCGTCATGGCACATTCCGCAGGAGACCGGTTCCAGTTCCTCCTCGTGGGGAAGCTCCACGCCGTCGAGGTCAGTGTGACAGTCAATGCAGGAAAAATCCTTATGGACGGAATGCTCGAAAGCTTCCTGATCGATATAAACCGAAATTTCCTGACCGTTTCGCTCGCCGGTGGCATCCGGGTCCGAGTGGCACATCAGGCAGTCATCATTTGACTGGGCGAGTGCCGGGGAAGATGAGATCGGCGAGAAAAGCAGGATTGAGAGTCCGAAAATAATGAGGGACCTTCGCATGGTCCCTGCACCGGCCTGAGTGATAACAGCCCCCATGAATCCTCCGATAACCCCCGCAGGGGAAAAATAGACCGGAATTCCGGCTGATCGAAGGTTAACGGCATCTGCAGACTTTTTCAAGTGTGCGTTTGTTCTTTGAATTGAGATAGATACGCAACTTCAGAACCAGCCTCAGGACAGCCCTGATGTCTCTCCTTAGCTTTAAGGATCACGGCGCCTGGCTCTTACTGGATATATCCGAGGGCGCGAAGGGATTCCTGATCATTCGCACTCAGTGGTGAGTCCTGCCTTTCCGGCGGGATCAGCTGGAATTTCTGACTTTCCTTGACCAGGCGCATCGCCATCAGGGCGGCAAGTTCCGGCCGTTTCAGGCTGAGATTCGAGGTCTCGTGCGGGTCTTCCTGCAGATCGTAAAGCTCGTGCTTTCGACCATTTTTCGTCATGATGAACTTCCATCCGAAGCCACGGAGGCTCCTCTGTTTCCAGTCCGCTTTTCCGGCGGCACGTTGGTAGATCCATCGCTCCTGGTAGTCCGCTGCGAGGAGGTCCTCACCATGTGAGAGGATATCAGGCTTCAGTCCGATGAGTCCAAGCAGGGTCGGGCAGAGATCTTCGAGGCTCGCATTCCGGTTCAAATCCGTTATCTTCGTCACGAGTCCTTTGGGTAGATGGAGAATGAAAGGAACCCGCATCATCTCCTCGTAAACTGTTGCGTTGTGTCCGATAATGCCGTGTTCCCGGAAGGCCTCTCCATGATCTGAGGTGATGGCAACGACTGTGTTCTTCCAGTCGGGCCGTGACTGAAGGGCCGAAAGGATTTGAAATATGGCCGCGTCCCCCATCAGTAGATTCCCGTCATAAAGGGCGACGATGTGCTTCCGGTCTTTCTCATCGATCTGAATTTCATTGGAATTGGTGCGCCTGAGGTAATGCCAGCTCCCATTGGCGTGGCCGGCGTAGCCAGGCTTGGTGAAGAGATCATAAGGGGGCAGGGGCTCATAAGGTTCGTGTGGCGGAACGATGTGAATCAGCAGGTGGAAGGGCCTCCCATCGAGACCTTCCTTCAGGCGCTCCAGTACGCGTCGGGAAATTCGAAAGCCGCGGGTCTCATCCTTGTAGGGACTGGTCTGCCAGGCTTCAAAGAACTCCTCGTAACCCTGGTCGAAGCCGAGTTTAGTGGAGTCATTCGGCGAACCCGAGAAGGCCAGGGTCTGGTAGCCGGCATCGTGAAGTATCTCCGCGAGGGTATGGGCCTCCCTGGAGAGACGTTGCCCATGATCAACGATTCCGTGGCTCGCGAAGGAGAGGCCCGTCAGAATCGTGGGAATAGAACAGATGGTGTAGGGGGCGAGTGCCGTCACTCCGCGAAAGACCAGGGAGTCCTGCGCCAGTCGACTGATTTCCGGGGTGGTGTCCCGCTCATAACCGTAGATGGTCCCAAAATGGTCGACCCTGGCGGCATCGAGGATGATCAGTACGAGATTCGGATGGTCGGACGGGACCACGGGGAGCCCAGGAGGCATTTTCCTCGTCGCGGGGCTCTCGGACGAGGACATCGACCTCATCTTCAGCCGACACCGACCCATCTCCGGCTCCAGATCGAAAACAAGCCCCTGGAGGCGTCCGCCGTTTCCTGCAGGAAAATTGATCGAGCGGGTTTCTCCAGGATTGAGCTGATTTTCCGCGATCGTTGTGAGGCCGGATGCGCCAGGAAGGAGGGCGACCCGTCTGAGTCGACAGGGTCCGGCGGATCTGAAAGCGCTGAATTCTGCTTCCAGGCTCAGCCCTTCCGTATTATCGGAAAGAGGCAGGATGAATTTTCCCGCTGATCGAATCGTCCATTCCTTTCGCTCCGGATCGAAGGAGACAGGCTCCTTCCAGGTGGGCCGGGTGTAGGCCAGGGCAATTCTATTGAGCCCGATCGCAAGCTGTTGTTGGTCCAGACCGGTTCCGAGTTCAGCCGGAGAACGATGGGAGGAGTAGTCGAATTCAATTTCATTCCGGCCTTGACGCAGGACTCCCTCCGGGATCGACAGCTTGTAGTTTTTCATGTGACGGTCAAGCCGTAACTTCCCGATAAGGTGCCCATTGATCCTGATGCTCATCACCTGCCCGATCCCGGCTTTGATCAGATCCGGGCAGGCATTTGCCTTGAGGTAGAGGCTCCTCTGTCCGGCGTCCGGAAGATAGGTCTCAATGGTTGAGCGATCACCAAGGCCACGTATGCCCCAGAATTCAATGTTCCCCCATCCCTGCTCGAAGGAGAATGGCTCCGGGACGACGAGACGGAGTCCCGGACCCTGATCTTGAGATGATCCGAGCTCGAGTATTGGATCTGTCGGCAGGAATATGTATTTTGAGCCTGAATACCCAGACAGCGTGGAGATTTGCCGGTCGATCTCACACCCGCTGAGGATGAAGGCGAGAACGGCAAGAATCGGGATGAGGTGCTGCCTTTTTTTCCAGACCACGGTTCAGCCTCCATCCGGCAAATATTTCGTCGGCTCATGATACACCGGAGCTGTGGCCGGATCTCGTGCATCGATGGTCTGGAAGGCCCCACTGAGGTTTCGCTGTTGTGCATGAGCCTCAGTCCGTGGTCTTCCTCATGAGAAGTGCTCCGGATAAGGCACCCGGCATTCGGAAGCTCTCGAAGAAATGTCTCCGGCTGGGAGGGCGCTCTGCCTATTGCACATAACCCAGGGCTTTCAGCTGCTGGATCCTGAGGGCTTCTTCCTGAGCATTCGCCGGGAGCCGGGGTCTTCCCTCACGGTAGGTTCGAACCAGAGGGGAGCGGATCCGTGGTTTCGCCCAGAGTATGACCCGTCGGGCATCATCAGGGCTCAGCGTGCCTTCATAGCTTGTCTTGATGCACATTGTGGCATTCTGGAGTTGAGATTCTTCCAGTTTTGTCTTGTGTTTCCGCCAGAGATTTTGATCCGATGAAGAGATGGTGTCGTCGAGAAGAACCTGTGTCTTTCCGCTGTCCCTGGACGTGATGATCGAGCGAAAATGGGCCTTTACCTGAGCCTGACCAAGCTGGTCCTCATTGAAACCATAGTTAAATTCGACAGAGGCATCAGGGGGGATCCTTAAATCACGGCAGGAAGTATTATCTGGGATAATCCACCAGTTTCGGCCCCGATATTTCAGGCTGAGCTGTTCTTCCGGAATCGTGAAGGCATAGAGTTCGAGGTCGATGAAAGGGAAATTCCGCTTGAGCGGAACGGCTTCAGGCACCTCCCGTCTCAGGGAGGCAAACTGCGGGCAATAGTCGAGTGGATATCTGAAAGCATGCATCGGCAGGAATGGCGGGACCCACTCCCAGACTGTTTCCCCCTGTGGCGTCACCTCGAAGGATCGACCGGATTCGCTGGAGGTGATCAGGACATTCCCATTCGGAAGAGGCTGATCGGCGCCCGCGACCGAAGAATAAAAACCCGGATCCCGATATTCCCAGACAACTTTGGATGCGACCGGGTCGATGGCCTGGATGGCACTGCGTCGATACTCCCGGTAGTTATTGTAGCCGTTGTTAAAGACCAGAATCAGACCGGCATGGGGGTATCCCTGAGGAACCATATTGGCCTCATGCTGATAATCAAGTCCATCGCCGTACTGCCAGACGACCTCTCTCGTTTTCTTGTCGATAATAAAGATTCGATTGAGGTTTCTCGCGCTGACGAGAATATTCCCGGGCCTGAATCGGCTGTCGCCCTCCTCAAACCATCTGTTGGGCGGCAGGGGGCGAAGTGAATTTGCGTGGACCGGATCGCTGCTGTCGTGATCGTAATGGGGAAAGTTCCTTTCGAGATTCAGATCCGAGCGCCACTGCCAGACGACATTCCCACCCCGGTCGATTTCCCGGATGTCATCTGTTTTTGTCTCCGCTCGCCGAACGATCACGAGGTAGTTCCCGTTTTCAAGCTGAACGAAATCGTGGTGCGGAAAATCCTCTTTCCTGTCGGGCTTATAAAACCAGCGTAATTCGCCGTCCCAGGAATATTCCTTGACCAGGTTGTCGTAGCCCAGAACTGCGATTCGGCCATCCCTGCCCAGTCGTGCTCTGCCGACCGCACGGACATTGGTCCATGTGTGCAGAATTCTTCCGTTCATGTCAAAGAGGATCGGGACACGTCTCCGATAGAGGTCAAGATTGATCCCTTCGAAGCTCCGGTTGGGCCGATAGGACTCGATCCACTCGGATCCATCGACCAGGGGAATGTCCAGAGCGACATCATCGATTGTGGATGGATCGTCGATCGGCCCATTCTCAGCCAGTCGCTGGGCAAGGCTGGGATCTGCCGGGTTTTCCAGAGCCTGATTTCGACAGGCTGAGGAGATCAGAAGGCAGACTGTTCCAGTGGTGACTGCCGCGGCTGCAGTGAACTTTCCAATTTTCAGGAACACTCATGCCTCCAGTGTCCGGGATGTACCCGGAGCGGGAGTATAGCCCGGCGGTCCTGGGCAGAACAAGGTCCAGGGCCTGAGCTTGAGGGTGTTTCTGCCGGGCAGCCGGGCTAGAATGGGCCAATGAAGTTCTCCTTACTCCCAAGGCTCAGGATCTCAGGGGCGTTGTGCTGCGGGCTGGTTATTGCGTTCCTTCCTGCAGGCTGCCGATCTCACAGCTTATTGCCGGTGAATCATGTCATTCTCGTCGTCATCGATACCCTCCGGGCCGATGTCCTCGGGTGTTATGGAGGGGAGGCACATACACCGAATATCGATCGTCTCGCGGAGGAAGGCCTGTGTTTCTCCCGTGCACGATCCCACATTCCCATCACCGGACCGAGCCATTCCTCTCTTTTTACTTCAACCTGGCCGCAGGAGCATGGGTTTACAAACAACGCGATGCAGCTTCCGGAGCGTTGTGTCACGATGGCTCAACTCCTGCACGCCGGAGGTATGCACACGGCGGGCTTTGTCAGCCTCGGTGTTCTCAAGGGGAAGTTCGGTTTCAACCGTGGATTCGACCATTTCTCCGACGAGTTCGGGATCGACTGGTTTTTCTCGGCAGGTGAAATAGATGAGAAGGTCGCGCGATATCTCGATTCGAGTCCGGGAAAGCCCTGTTTTCTCTGGGTGCACTATTCCGACCCGCACGAACCCTACCAGGATCCCGATTCCCGCTGTCCTGATGTCAAAGTTATGGCGGATGGGGAGGAGATTGCTGAGCTCGGAGCGGATGGTCGGCACCATCTCCTGGAAATCCCTCTCAAGGGCGGGAAGGCGACACTGAGCTTCATGCAGGGGCCTCGCGCCCTCGAAAGCGGCGATCTCCTGACCATTGTCAACGCGAAACTCGATGCTCCCGGTAAAATCCGACCGGATAAGGGCATGTTCCCCTGGTTTGAAGACCAGACGAGGAATGATTTTGTGTCTGCTCTCCCCGGGAAGTTGATGGTGGAGATGGAGGATCTTCACCTGAATTCCGTCAGAGTCAATCTGGTCACAAGTTTGAAACGCTCTCCGGAGAGAAGCAGAGAGGCATATCTTCGAGAGGTCGAATATGTTGATCGCAGGCTGGGAGATCTTCTGGAGGATCTCAGGCGGAAGGGCCTTCTGGAGGATTCGCTGGTTGTTCTGCTTGCCGACCACGGAGAGGGCCTCGGGGACCATGCACTTCCGGGTCATATCGAGCAGCTCTACGACTCCCTGCTTCATGTCCCATTAATCTTCTGGTCACCGGGAAGACTGCCGGAGGGAGTCGTCGATGATCGCCCTGTTGGTCTTGTTGATGTACTCCCGACGATCGCCGGCCTGACAGGTATTGAGGCGGATCCAAAGTGGCGAGGGGTCGATCTTCTTGCGGACCGGAGAACCCGCAAAAGTCTTCCGCTGATTGCCGCGACCTACAAACTCGAGGCGAAGCGGAACCTCGAAGCCATCGTTGACGGTGGATTCAAGTTCATCAGGAACAGGGATGACGGCTCGATCGAGCTCTATGATCTCTCGAAGGATCCGAAAGAGCTGAAAAACATCGCAGGGGCCCGGCCTGCGAAGGCGACAGCGATGGAGGTCCGGATGAACGAGTTGCTCCAGGGGGTCGAAGCGCCCCCTTCGAAGCCGAGGGTGCTGGATGAAGAAACCCGGGACCAGCTCCGGGCACTGGGTTATGCTGATTGAGAAGGGGAGGCTGAGATGACGATTGGCGCCCATCTGCTGCTGTGGGTTTTTCCGCTCCTGCTGACTGTTGTCGTCGTGACGATTCATGTGCTCGGGAGCAGGAGGGAGAGTCGGTCATGACGCACCAGGCATCTCTGACCGTCGATGTCGTCATGGTCCTCTACCTGGGATTGCTCCTCTTGATCGGATGGATGGCCTCCCGGAGGACCCATGGGGGTGAGGATTTTCACCTCGCAGGCCGTTCCCTTGGCGCCTGGGCGGCGGGGATCTCCTCGACGGCCAGTTCCGAATCCGGATGGGTCACCCTGGGCGCGGTCGGCATGACATACACCCACGGGATCTCGGGGCTCTGGTTTGCTCCCGGATGTCTGCTGGGCTACATGGTCAATGTCTACCTGCTGGCGCCGAGGTTGCGGCGTATCTCCGCGGAACAGGGCTCGCTGACGATGACGGATGTCATCACCCGGCGCTGGGGCGATCCGGGCAATGTGCTCCGCGTGACGGCGACGACGATTATTCTTCTGGCCATGATGGTCTACGTGGCTTCCCAGATGATGGCTGCGGGAAAGGCCTTTTCCACAACACTGGATCTGGGAGATGCAGGTTATTTCTGGGGTGTCGTCATCGGCGCCCTGATCATCACCCTCGTGACCTCGCTCGGTGGTTTTCGGGCCGTGGCCTGGACGGATCTCTTCCAGGGCCTGCTGGTAGCGGCGGGTATTGTGGCCCTCCCGCTGTGGGCTGTCTATAGGCTGGGAGGCTTCGGGGAACTTATTTCCGGTCTTGCGGCCCTTGATCCGGGCCTTCTCAGTGCGAGCGGCGGACGCATCGGTCCCGCCTTCTGGGGTTTCGTCGTGGGGCAGCTCGGAATTGGTCTGGGATACCCGGGAATGCCCCACGTCGTGACCCGCTACATGGCGGCCCGTGATGATCATGAGATCCGCCGGCTCAGTACCATCGCCATGATCTGGGGAATTGCGGTCTTCTACGGGGCCGGGCTCTGCGGTCTGGTCGGCCGGGTGATGCTCCCGCAACTCGCCGACGGTGAGCGGGCGCTGATGGCGCTTTCCCTGAAACTGACGCATCCGGTGATCGCCGGCCTGCTCCTGGCGGCCGTGATTTCGGCGATTCTCTCGACGGTCTCTTCCCAGCTTCTCGTGGCGGCTTCAGCGGTTTCTTATGACCTCGTCGAGGTGATCCTTGGGAAGGCTCAGGACGATCGCCGCTCCCTGCTGCTGGGACGGGCGACCGTGATCCTCGTGGGTCTTGCGGGAATCCTCGTTGCCCTTCGGGGTGAAAGCGTTGTCTTCTGGTTCGTGCTCTTTGCCTGGTCGGGTCTGGGCGCCTGTTTTGCTCCCCTGATGCTGATGGCGCTCGGACGGGATTTCGTGAATCGCTATGGGGCCCTGGCGGGAATGCTGACGGGCCTGGGCGTGACGGTGATGTGGAAGCTGGGCGAGAAAGCGATCTCAGAGCCGGCCAGTTTTGTGCTCAAGTCCCGTTTCGATCGGGCCTGGTTCTGGGCGGTCGTGCTCGCCGTCGTCATCCTGGTCATCGGGCGATTGAGCAGGACTTTCGATGCCGGGCACGTCGCCGCAGTTCTGATGGCACTCGCTTTGACGGAACTTTCCTGGTGGCTGGTAGGCCGGGGCGGGCTCGGCAACCTCTACGAACTCGTGCCCGCTTTTTTCCTGGCCACGATCTCGGCCCTCCTGGTCAGTCGCTTGCCGATGGAGAATGCTAAAGTGGATTCATGACGGAGAATGTCAGTTTTTCCGATCGGGGCGCCCGCTTCCTCGTGATGTCGGCGGCCTTCGTGATCGTTGTCGCCGGCCTGAGGGCGTCTCAGGCGCTTCTTATTCCCTTTTTCCTGGCGGTTTTCCTGGCGGTCTTATGCGCTCCCGCTGTCCGGTGGCTCTGTGCCCACCGCGTTCCAAATGTTGTCGCTGTTCTCATTGTCGTCTTTCTATTGGCTCTGATTCTCTTCGGTCTCGGCGCCCTGGTCGGGGGTTCCATCAACCAGTTTACCGAAGCGGCGCCGAAGTATGCGGAGAGGGTCAATGCCCTGTGGGATCAGATCAAGGCAGGCATCGACAAACTTCCGGTCGAGTTTCATCCTTTCGGGATTGGCTCGGATTCGGGCGTCGAAACTCTGGAGGTCTTCAAACCCGGTCAGATCATGGGTCTGCTGGGGACGAGCCTCAAGGGAGTCCTTGGAGCGCTCTCGAATATCTTTATGGTCATCCTGATTCTCATTTTCATGCTTCTGGAAAGCACCACCTTCCCCGAGAAACTCCGCCTGATCACCAAAGGTCAAGAGAGTCCATCGGATTCGAGACTGGCTGGAGTGACGGGCCAGATTCAGCGCTATCTGGCGATCAAAACGATAACGAGCCTGACGACCGGCGTCGCAATCGGGATCTGGGTCGCGATAGTCGGACTCGACTTTGTCGTCATCTGGGGTCTGACGGCATTCCTTCTGAACTATATCCCGAACATCGGCTCAATTGTTGCTGCCGTTCCGGCGGTGCTGCTGGCCTTTGTGCAGCTGGGTCCGGGGGCGGGTCTGGCGGTGATTCTGGGTTATCTTGTCGTCAACGTCGTGATCGGCAATCTTGTTGAGCCCGCTCTGCTGGGGAGAAGTCTCGGCCTCTCCACCCTCGTTGTATTCCTCTCCCTGGTCTTCTGGGGCTGGATGTGGGGGACTATCGGAATGCTGCTCTCGGTGCCCCTGACGATGATGATCAAAATTCTGCTGGAGAACACCGAGGACCTGGCCTGGGTGGCCGTGCTCCTGGACAGCGGGAAGAGCCTGGAGGCCCGCCTGAAACCGGATGGCGCCCGGACTGGAGAGCCTGAGGATGGGAGTGAGGATTCCGGAGACTAAACTGTCGACTCGGTTGATCCGTATCCATTGAGTATCAGGTATGCGCCGGGCGATGAGGATTCTTGACGCTCATTCTACGGAGGGAGAATGATCTCAGGACAGCCGAAGCCGGCAGGAGGAGTTTCAGTGGTACTGAAACGGGGAATATGCGGGCTTCTGTGGGGCCTGGTGATGCTTGTCTCGGTTCCTTCTTCTGGGATGGGGCAGGCTGGCCCGGTGGAAATTCCTTCAGCCGAACGCCCTCCGAAAATCGATGGGCGAATCGAAATGGGGGAATGGACGGAGGCCGCCGAGTTTGAGATCGGCTACGAGGTTTCGCCGGGAGAGAATATCCCGGCGCCGGTGAAAACTCTCGTCTGGATCTCCTATGACAGGAACCATCTCTACCTTGCATTCCGCTGTTTCGATCCGAAGCCTGAGGAGATCCGGGCCCACTACCGGGATCATGACGAGATCTGGAGTGACGACTGGGTCGAGGTCGTTCTCGATACTTTCAACGACCAGAGACGCGCGTATGAATTCGGCGTCAACCCGCTCGGGGTTCAGCTGGACGCCATCAATGACGACGTCAACTCCTCCTACGACATCTCGTGGGATGCCATCTGGGATTCAGCCGGGTGCCTGACGGACGAGGGATGGGAGGTGGAGATCAGTATCCCCTTCAACCAGCTTCGCTTCCCGGATCATGAAGGGTCGCAGGTCTGGGGCCTCGATCTCGTCCGGCAATATCCCCGAAGCCTCAGGCACCATCTTGGACTCTTTCCTCGGCTGCGGGGTTCAAACTCCTATCTTTCGCAGGAGAGGAAGATCTCCGGCCTGGTGGGAATCCGCGGCGGAAAGGACCTGGAGGTTTCGCCGACGCTGACGGGCAATATGAGCCGGGAGAAGCCGGATTTTCCTTCGGGAGACTGGGAGACGGACTCCGCGGTCGATGCCGGCTTGACTCTGGGCTGGGGAGTGACCCCGAACATGACCGTGGCGGCCGCGGTGAATCCGGATTTCTCACAGGTGGAGGCGGATGCTCTGCAGCTGGATATCAACACGACCTTTGCCCTCTTCTATCCCGAGGCGAGGCCCTTCTTTCTCGTCGGCGTCGATACCTTTAATACGGATCTCCCTCTTCTGCATACCCGAACAATTGCGGACCCGTCTATTGCCCTCAAGTGGACGGGAAAGGTGGGGAGACAGACCTTCGGTGTGTTCTCGGCTCGGGATGACGTAACCAACCTCATCGTTCCAGGTGCGGAAGGCTCGATGATGGGGAGTCTCTCAGAGCGGAATACGGCCTCGGTCGGACGATACAGGCTTGACTTCGGTGAGAATTCGGCTGCCGGTTTCATGTTGACCGACCGGGAGGGCGAAGGAGGCTACTTCAACCGTGTCTACAGTGGAGACCTGAGATACCGGCTCTCCAAGCGTGATGAAGTGACGGCGAATCTGGCCTGGTCTGAAAGCCGATACAACGACTCGATGGTGGAGTATTTTGGTCTCGGAGATCCCGATGCATCGGGGCACGCCTCCACCCTTCGGTATCGGCACACGGGTCGGGAGTGGCAGTGGTTCTTATCCTATTCCGATGCCGCCGAGGGTTTTCGGGCGGATCTTGGATTCAAGCCGCAGGTGGACTATCGCCGTTATTTCACCTCTGCCGGCCATCGGTGGTGGGGGGGCGCCGACCGTTGGTTTACCTCGATCTATGCAGGATGCAACAATCTGTACGAGGAACGGAGCAGCGACTCCGGTTTTTCTTCCCGGAGCCTCGGATGCAGCCTTGTCTATTCCGGTCCGCTTCAGAGCACGCTTCATCTATCGGCAAATCTGGGTGAGCAGCTCTACGATTCCAGACATTTTTCGGATGACTCTCTGGCCCTCTCACTCGGGATCAGACCCAATGAAATTTTTTCATTATTTCTCTTTGCCTTCTACGGAGACGGGATTGACTACGCCGCCGTCCTGCCGGCAACGAGATCCGGCCTCTCCCCCAGTGTTTCCATTCACGCGGGTCGACACTTGAGCTTCGACCTCCAGCAGAACTGGGCTCATCTCGATCGTGAGGAGGGGAGACTGTACAGCACCTCGGTGACCTACTTTCGTTCGGTCTATCAGTTCAATCGGCGGAGTTTCCTCAGGATAATTCTGCAGTATGCCAGGGTCGATCGGAATCCGGAACTGTACCTGAGCGAGGTTGATGCCGGTTCGGAGACCTTCGCCTCCCAGCTGTTGTTCTCCTACACGATCAACCCAAGGACCCTGTTGTACCTTGGCTACAGCGATACGGGATACGGCGACGACGACATCGCCTTGAGCCGGCAGAACCAGAGCATTTTCATCAAGCTGGGTTACGCCTTCCTGTTTTGAGTTGCCAGGCTTCTGCAAGGGCTTGGGGAGTATTGCAGTTTGCGCGGGTCTGGGGGTCGTCTACCTCGATATCAACCGCCCGGGCCGCTTTGAGAATTTCCCGGAGTGTCGGGCCGGGAAGGCGCCCGTCGAGGATCTTCTCAGCGATGCCGCGACCGAGGGTGATGGGGTGACCGTGATGCCCCCTGTAGGTGGGAATCGCCGCGGAATGGGAAGTCGAGGCGAGAGCCCTGAGGGTTTTCGCTTCGATCAGCGGGTGATCGACCGGAAGGATGATGACGCGTTGCCAGAGGCTGGACTCCGCAAGTTGCTCAAGCCCGAGTCGCAGTGAGGAAAACATGTCGAGATCCGGATCGACAGTGCAGGTGTGGAGATGATCCGGCGCCAAACCCGATACTCCCCGCGGAAGGGTGGCCATGATGGGATCGGCGCCGGCCTCTCTGAGGCTCTCGGCGCAGGCTTCAAGACAACTCCGCCCATCGGGCAGAGCTGCGAAGGCTTTCGGGCCGCCGAAACGGGCGCCCCGACCGCCGCCGAGAATCAAGCCGGAGAAAGGGTACATCGACTGAATCTTCCGCTGAAAGCAGCAATGATGCAAGCGGAAATTCCATGGGGTCACTGCGGCATACCGTGCTCCATGTGGTCGATGAGGGAGGAGGAGTGCGTCAAAGGACCTTGTTCCCGGCGATCTCTTTCTGGAATCCTGCTAGTAGAGGGTTTCCGAAATAACGTGTCGCACAGAGGTCGTCGATGCGCCCGGCCTGTAAGGCGCGCTAACGCAGGCGATGCGGTGCCCATCGGCGAGTTAGCGCAACGCTGCAGGTGGGGATGCAGCGGCGACCGATTGCAACGGTATTTTGGAAACGCTCTGTCCCCGTGGCCTACCGCCTCATTCCCCTCATCAGCCTGTATCGACTCGTCGAAGTCTCGATTCAAGCTTCGGGAGGGAGTCGAGCCGGCTGAGCCACGGCTTTCAGAATTTCCTGGAGCCTATCCCCTGATCTTCGCCGCGACCTCGCGGCTTCGTGCGAGGAGTTCCTCGAGATCCATGGTCTGAAGTTCGCCATCGCGGACGACAATTTTTCCACCGACGATGGTGTGACGAATGTCTGAAGCTCGTGCCGCAAAGGCCATGTGGGAGTAGGGATCGTAGACCGGTGTGGAATGCGCGCTGTTGAGAGCGAAGCATGCGATATCCGCATCGAAACCGACCTTAAGGCGCCCGATTCTCTCGCCCAGACCAAGGATATCCGCTCCGACGCGGGTCGCCATCTCGAGGACAGCCCGAGCAGGAAGGGCCGTTGGGTCACCACTGGTCCCCTTGTGGAGCAGGGTGGCGATCTGGAGATCCCTGAGAAGATCGAGGGTGTTGTTTGAGGCGGCCCCGTCGGTTCCCAGGCCCACCCTGACGCCTGCGGCCCTCATCTGTTCGACGGGCGAAAGTCCGGAAGCCAGCTTGAGGTTGGAAACCGGGTTATGCGAGACTCCGACCTTGTTCTCTGCAAGAATCTCGATGTCCTCCGGGGAGAGATGGACGCAGTGGGCCGCTACAATGTGATCGGAGAGGAAACCAATGCTCTCGAGGTAGGCCACGGGAGTCAGCTTGTGCTTCTCGAGCGAGGTCTCGACTTCCCATCTCGTTTCCGCCACGTGGATCTGGAGCGGAAGGCCGAACTCTTCGGCGATCTCCGCCTCCCGGACGAGGTTGGGCGCGCCGACGGTGTAGGGCGCGTGGGCGGCGATCGAAGGCGTGATCAGAGGATGGTCCTTCCAGTCGAGGCAGAGTTCCCGCTGTTTTTCGAGCATTTCATCCGGTCCCGCGCAGCGGGGAGTCGAGGCGTCGATCAGGCTCTCCGCGATGACGCCCCGGAGACCCGCTTCCACCAGTGCCTCACACACAGCATCTGCAAAAAAGTACATGTCGGTTGTCGTGCTCACCCCGGCGAGGAGCTGTTCGGCTGCCGCGAGGCGGGTGCCGAGGGCCACGGTCTCACGGTTCATGACCTTCGCCTCGGCCGGCCAGATATGTTCCTCCAGCCAGGTCTTCAGGGGGAGGTCGTCCGCCAGACCGCGGAGGAGGCTCATGGCGAGGTGGGAGTGCGTGTTGACCAGTCCCGGCATGACGATACAGTGTGAAGCGTCCAGAACCTCGCAGGTGGGCGCCTTCTCCAGGAGATCCGAGGCCGGCCCGACCGCCGCGATTTTTCCTTTCTCGATGGCGATGGCGCCGTCGGCGATGGGCTCGGAATCCTCTTCCATAGTCAGGACGAGTCCACCGAGGACGAGTTTTTCCCACTGAGGACTTTTTTCCATCATCTTCTCCTTGCCGGGCCTCCTCAAATCTTATTCCTCGAAGAGCCCCTCCTTCGCACGGCGTATCTTCCGCCGCTCTCTCTTTTTCGGCGCCCCTGCGCCCTTGGGCCTCGGCTTTGGGTCGGACAGGCGCACGAGGCGCCTGAGTTCCATTTCCTCAGCTGAAGGCGCCGGTGTCAAATCTTCATAGAGCTTGCGGGCCTCCGCCCTGGGTAGATGCTTTTCGGCCAGATCAACCACCTTGAGAATTCTTTTTCTTCCGCCGGGGAAGCTGACGAGGATGGAATCGCCAGGTCGGATCTTCCGATGGGCCTTTCCCCGCTGTCCGTTGACGCTGACGCGGCCCAGTCGGCAGGCGTTCTGGGCCTGGGTTCTGGACTTGAGGATACAGGCCACATCGAGCCAGATATCCAGACGGACGCTCGAGAGTTCCTCCATCGCCCCAGTGTGTCTCAATGAGGAAGAAAGAGCAAGGATTTCAGTCATCGTCCTCTCCGCCTGCCTTCAGAGTCCGCGCGGCTGTAGCGCCAAGTACGATGATGCCGCCGAAAATGGCCCAGGGACCCGGCCGTTCATGATGGATGAGGAAGGCCCAGACGGGGTTGAGAACGGGCTCGCTCAGCAGGAGAAGGGAGGACTCCAGCGCCGGGACCTTCTCCATTCCCCGGGTCAGAAAGACATAGGCCAGCGCAATCTGGAAGATTCCAAGGAAGGCGATAATGAGCCAGTCCCTGAGGCCGGAGCCCGAAACCGGCAGGGCGAAGGGAAGAACCAGCAGACAGGCCAGGAGGTTCCCGACGGCCACCGCCGCTGTTGAGGCATTGCCCCGCTTCCTTTTTCCCAGCCCGCGGATGCCCATCAGTGTCAGTGCCCAGCAGAGGCCTGCCGCCAGGGCCAGAAGATTTCCCATCATCGGATCTGGAGCTGTTCGCATGGGCTGGGGGTGGCCGATAAAGAACATCAGGACGCCGGAAAACATCAGGGCCATGAAGGGGAGATCGCCGCGTCGGTGCTTTTCACCCAGGAGGAGAGGCGAAAGCATCAGGATGTAGAGGGGCGCGGTATCCTGGAGAAAGATCGTGTTGGCCGCCGTTGTCAGCTTGTTGGCGAGGACGTAAAGCAGCATGGTGCCCGCGTAGGCGAGGCCGACCAGCCATATTTTCCAGTTCCATCCCTTTCGCGCGGAAGGGATCAGTAAAATCAGGATGAGAAAGGCGATACCTGAGCGGAAAGACGCGATCTGCAGCGCGGAGAGATGACATGCCTTGACCGCCGCGCCGCCGGTTGAAAAGAGCAGGGCGGCTGAGAGAATCATCAGTCGGTGGGAAGCACGCATTGGGAGATCATAGCGGAAGAGGAGGGGGCTCTGCTACCATGCAGGAGGCTTTCGCGAGGCTGTCTCAATTATTCTCGCGGAGGCCGGGAGAAGAGATGATCAAGAACCCTTTCTTTAGCGCAGTTCTCGGCCTGATGGCCGGATTGCTCCTTGGTTATGTCCTGGCGGAGCAACAGCCGGTGCCGCCGGCCAAAGCGATGCAGATGGCGAGCGCTCCTTCAATGCCTCCCCAGCAGACGCAGGTAGAGGAGGAAAAGCCCGAAGCGCATCGAGATGTCGAGGCCGAGGCCGGACGCCTTCGTGATCTTCTGGCGAAAAACCCGGAAGACGTCGATTTGATGCGGGCTCTGGGGAATCTCTACTTCGACGGCGGCCGGTGGGAAGAGGCGCGGATCTGGTATGAGAGGGTGCTGGAGAAGATTGGAGACAATGCCGATGTCGAAACCGATCTCGCCGTCGTTTATCGGAATCTCAAACAACCCGACCGGGCCTTAAATCTCCTGGAAAAGGTTGTGCGCGAGGATCCCTCGCACTGGCAGGGCTGGTATAACCTGGCCGTGGTCCAGCATTTCGATCTTCACGAGCATGAGAAGGCTCTCGAATCCCTTGGAAAACTGGAGGCCCTGGCCAAAGAGAATCCTTCCATCCCCGATGTCTCGGGCCTTGCGTCCCAGATTCGATCCTGAGTGATATGCGCCGGATTGTCCTTCTCGTTGCCTTCCTCTACCTGGTGTGGAGAATTTTGAGTTCCTGGGGAAAGAAGATGAACGCGCGCGCCCGGGGCGCCGAACATTTCTCCCGATTCACTCCGAGGCACAAAAAACGTCAGGAAAAGACCGAAGCGGAGGAGTTGCTCCTCTGTTCGGTCTGTGGAACTCACGTTCCTGCGTCTTCGCTGGTCGAGGGGCCGGAGCGGCGCCTCTGCTGTTCCGAGGAGTGCCTGAAGCGCCTTCGAGCTGAGCAGGAGCGCTTTTCAGCCGGGGGAGATGAGGGAGACTGATGGACGAACAGCCGGGCCTTTTCGCATCAGAAGCCCGTCCGGCACCCCTGGCGGATCGAATGCGTCCCAGGAATCTCGACGAGGTCCTCGGCCAGGAGGCACTGGTCGGACCGGAGGGCCTCCTTCGCCATTTTCTCGCCTCCGGCGATCTTCCCTCCCTGATCTTCTGGGGTCCGCCGGGATCGGGCAAGACGACGCTGGCGCGGGTTCTGGGGGAATCCATCGATGCCGAGATCGTCAGTTTTTCCGCGGTGCTCTCCGGTGTGAAAGAGGCGCGGGCCATCATGGCTGAGGCCCGACGGAGGCGCTCCGGCCTGGGCCGAAACACGATTCTCTTCGTTGACGAGATCCATCGCTTCAACCGTTCCCAGCAGGACGCCTTTCTGCCCTTCGTTGAGTCCGGCGATATCATCCTCATCGGCGCCACGACGGAGAATCCCGCCTTCGAGCTCAACCGTGCCCTGCTGTCCCGGGCCAAGGTCTATGTGCTGGATCCTCTGGGCGAAGAGGAGATCCTCGAGCTTCTCAGCCGCGCTCTCGAAGACCGCGGGAGGGGCCTGGCTTCGCTGGATCTGAGCGCTGATGAGCAGGCGCTGCGTTTGCTGGCGAGGGCCTCCGGGGGTGATGCCCGCCAGGCTCTCAACCTTCTGGAGATGGCGGCCGGGCTGGTTGGGGAACCGGGAGGCGATCTCAACGAGGATGTCGTCACCAGGGTCGTTCAGAACGCTCAGGCCGTCTATGACAAGAGCGGGGAGGAACACTATAATCTGATCTCCGCCCTCCATAAATCCGTCCGAAACTCCGATGTCGAGGCCTCGCTCTACTGGCTGGGAAGGATGCTGATGGGCGGCGCCGAGCCTCGATATTTAATCCGGAGGATGCTCCGGATCGCCTCTGAAGATATCGGAATGGCCGATCCGCGGGCGCTGGAGCAGGTCCATGCTGCCGGGGGCGTCGTGGAGCGCGTCGGAATGCCGGAGTGCGAACTGGCCCTGGCCCAGGCGGTCGTTTACCTGGCACTGGCGCCCAAATCCAATGCGATCTACCGGGCATGGAAAGCGGTTCAGAAGGAAATCGGGGTGCGGCCCAACCTGGAGATTCCGCTCCAGCTGAGGAACGCGCCGGCGAAACTGATGAAGGAACTGGGCTATGGAAAAGGTTATCTCTATGCCCATGATGATCCCGAGGGAGTCGCCCCGATGGAATGTCTTCCCGCTGAGCTGGCGGGGAAAACCAGTTTCTATCGGCCGGGGAGCAGAGGCTGGGAGCAGCGGATCCGGGAGCGTCTCGAGGAGATCCGGAAACTGAAGGAACGTTGATGGAACCGGAAATCCAGGGCGGCGGCTCAGCGCCGCAGCGGGAAGACTTCGAGGTACCTCGGAGTGATGGTGAGGCCCTGCTCAACTTCTTTGCGATCGAGGCCCGCGAGCTTCCCTGGCGCATCGAGCCCCGCGACCCCTATCACACCCTGGTCTCGGAGCTGATGGCCCAGCAGACACAGATTGATCGGGTTGTTCCGAAGTTTCTCGAGTTCATCAAGCGGTTTCCAACCGTCGATGCTCTGGCCTCGGCACAGGAAGATGAGGTGCTCGCAGCGTGGTCCGGGCTGGGCTATTACCGTCGGGCCCGCCTCCTCCATCAGGCGGCCCACCGTATTGCTGAGGCGGGTGGGGAACTGCCCTCGAGACCTGAAGACCTCCTTCGCCTCCCGGGCCTCGGTCCCTATACGGCCGCGGCGGTAGCCTCTCTGGCCTTCGATTGCCCGGCGCCGGTACTCGACGGCAATGTTCTTCGGGTCGGCGCGAGGGTTCTCGGCCTCGAAGGAGATGTCAGGAGAGCCGGGTCCGCTTCGAAAATCCGGGGATGGGTCGAGTCTTTCTTCGAGTGGGCTCCGCCCGGCAGGGTCAACGAGGCCCTGATGGAACTCGGGGCATTGCGGTGTACGCCGAAATCGCCCCGCTGCGGGGGATGTCCCTTTGAGCCGGCCTGCCGGGCGCACAAACTGGGCCGCCAGGAGGATATCCCGGCGCCCCGAGCGACCCGATCTCCGGAACATCAGGAATGGGTGGCCGCCTGCTGCTGCCGGGAGGACGGAGCGCTGCTGGTTCGCAGGATCGATGAGGGCGAAATTCTCAGGGGTCTCTGGCTCCCGCCGATTGCCTTCGTCGGGAGGGGAGAGGGGCTGCAGGCCGCCGCCGCCCGCCTCCTGCCGGGATTCAGCGGGCCATGGCGCGCACTGCCGCCGGTCCGACATTCCATCACCTACCGGAGAATGCGGGTCCACCCTCTCGTCACCATCATCCGGGATGGGGAGGGGGAGCATCGGGAAGGCAGAGGGTGGCTGGAGCCGGGGGGGCGCGAGCTTCCCTCCTCGACGCTGCTGGAGAAGCTCCTGGGCCGACTTGAGGAAGCCGACCTTTACCGCGCCGCGGCATCCGGGGGAGAGAA
>JANTFG010000028.1 GCA_024763555.1 Thermoanaerobaculales bacterium | reverse complement strand
GTCGTCGGTCCTCTTGTCCTCTCACGAAGAGAGGGACTGCTGACTGATGTCTTTGCTGGAGGAGAGCTTGCTCTTTGACAGTCAAGCTTCTGTCAGCTTTGACTGCGAAGCAGGCTCAGGACCGACGGCCCGCCCTCTGCTCTCTGCGTCCTTGGCGATCTTTGCGAGAAAATGCCTTCATGCTTTCCTGTCTTTGGGCGGGCGGGGGCCTCTGCGTTCTCCCCTACTCTGCGAGAGGATGAGCTCCTAAGACGCCGCCGGGACTCCGCCCGGCGTGGAAGTTTGAAGTTCGAAGTTTGAAGTTTGAAGACTTCCCCCGCACGCCCAGAGGCAATAGGACAATGCTGTTTCCAGCGACAGTTTTCCAGCTCTCAATTTTGTTGAGAACTACATCGGAGAAAGTGCCTACGTTCCGTTCTCTACAGGGACGTGTCGATCATCTCCGGATTGGATCTGAGCCACTGGAGAATCTCATCGAGGACAGCTTCGATGTCAACGACTCTCGTCGTCAGGATTCCGTAGAGTTCCTCGGGGCTCACCTCGTCGTAGAAATGGGTCAGGCGGTTCCTGTAGCCCGCCATGTCGATGAGGATTGCAGTCGCCTCCGACGAGAGGATGGCTCTCTGGCCCAGGACTCGTGCAATCTTCTTATACTCGAGAACGCTCTCTCCGAAACCCTTACCAAGGATATGCCGTCCGACATCCAGCAGCGCTTCAAGAGCCCGGCGAAGATACGACTCCAACGCTGCCTGATTTCGGGCATCGGCTTTAAAAACTTCAAAGGACTCCGCGGGGAGTTCAGCCATCGAATCCAGCATCTTGTGAATCCACGCCACCTTCTCAAGGACGACCTGTGCTCTGATCTTCCGCGGTGTCATTGACGATACTCCCCGGAAAGCAAACCCTCAAGGCGATCCTTCTGGAAGGGCGCCAGATCGGCTGCGCGACGCAGGTAATACAACTCTTCGTGGGATTGGCGATCCTCATCATCACAAAAGAGCAATTCTCCCCGCACGGCATCGGCAGCCAGGAAGGGGCTCGCCTGCGGCAGAACAACGAGATCGACCCTCGGGACCTCGAACAGGTCTTCTAAAGCCTGCATCAAATGCACCCGTTCATCGACAAGCCGGAGCGCTTTCGGCTCTGGTTGTACCGCAACATCGAGATCTGATCCGGCTGGTCCCGGGACCGGCATTCGCCCTGCAACTCGGGCTGCAATCTCCTTGGCCCGACTCCCAAAGACGTAGAGCGAGAGGATGCCGTATTCGCGGCAGATCTCTATAATACGGGTTTGCATATCAGTCATGTTTCAATGATAACAGGTCGGCACATCAGGAAAGAAAATGGTGGAGCCATCATTGCCTTCATGCCTTTGGGCGGGCGGGTGGTGTTTCCTGGGGTCGTCGGTCCTTCTGTCCACTCTCGAAGAGAGAGGGTCCGCTGACTGATGTCTTTGCTGGAGGAGAGCTCGTTCTCCGACAGTGGAGCTTCTGTCAGCTTTGACTGCGAAGCAGACTGAGGACCGACGGCCCGCCCTCTGCGTGCTCCGCGATCTCTGCGTGAGAAATGTGTTCTGCCTTCGGGCGGGTGGGGGCCTTGGCGTCTCTGCGCCTCTGCGTTCATTTTGTGTTCTGTATTCTTGCCCTCCTGCCCTTCCTTTGCGAATCTTGGCGTTCTTGGCGAGAGAATGCCTTCTGCCTTCGGGCGGGCGGAGGAATGCCTTGCGCGGGCGGGAGCCCACTTCCATCCAATTCGTCGCTTCTTTTTCACGGAACTTCAAAAAGTTTTAGGTTCCGTGTTGTTTACGAGCCATTTTCCGACTAAACTTAAACTAGAAAAAGGGAGTACCTCATGCCACGGTCGAGTCGAAATTCTTATCGAGCGCTGCTCGAAATTGCAGAAAGGCAACAGGGCCTCTTTACCGCAAAACAGGCCGAAGAGGCCGGCTATTCAGCCGCAGCACGAGTCTACCAGGTGAAATGCGGGAATTGGAACCGAAAAATCCGGGGCGTATACCAGCTGGCCATCTATCCGAATACAAAACGACCTGATCTCGTCCTGTGGAGTCTCTGGTCACGAAACGTGAAGGACATTCCACAGGGTGTCTATTCTCACCAAACCGGACTCGTCATCCATGAACTGACCGACCTTCAGCCGGCCAGGCTTCATATGACGGTGCCCGACAAATTCCGCCGAAGAAGTTCTATTCCAGACATCCTGGTTCTTCATCGGCAGGATCTCCAGAAGGAGGATGTCATCGACATGGAGGGTTACCGAGTCACGAGCCCCCTGAAGACGATTGAGGATCTCTATCGCTCCGAGACTGTCGCTCCGAACATCCTCCGCGAAGCTCTCCAACAGGGCCTTGATCAAGGTCTGATTCCCATCATGAGCCTCCGCAACCCACGAGGATCGCTACTGGCCTCCCAACTGGGAGTCAAGGCCCCATGAACCGGTACGCGACAGCTCCGGCGTTTCGCCAGTCTCTGGAGCAACGCCTTCGAAAACAGGCTGAGAGGGAGAGTACAGATCTCATGCGCCTCAGACGCCAAGTGGCTTTCGATCGGCTGCTCGCCAGGATCTTCTCTTCAGAAAATCGGGTATGGGCACTCAAAGGAGGATATGCCCTGGAACTTCGCTTTGCCGAAGCGCGCGCAACTCGCGATATCGACCTGAGTCTGCGGAGCCCCACCAAGCTCCCCGCGGCAGACCTCCTGTCAACGAAACTCCAGGCAGAACTCCAGCGATTGGCTGGTCTGGACCTTGGGGATTTTTTCGGCTTTGCGGTTGCTCCATGCGTGATGAATATCGACGGTGCGCCATATGGCGGTGCGAGGTTCCCAGTCGATTGCAGGCTGGCCGGCAGGACTTTCGTGCGCTTTCACGTTGATATAGGGGTCGGCGACATCGTGGCCAAACCGACGGAAGCGCTGCAGGGCCACGATTGGCTCGGCTTTGCCGGGATACCGCCACCGAAAATCGCCTGCATTTCGATAGAGCAACAGTTCGCAGAGAAACTGCATGCTTTCTCCCGGGTGGACAGAGCCCATCCCAACTCTCGTGTCAAAGACCTGATCGATTTGGTGATGATGATCCGTCGCCTTGACTTCAAAATGGAGGATCTCGGATTCGTGATCGCTCTGGTATTTTCAAGTCGTTTCGATCATGTTCCGCCCAAGATTCTCCAACCGCCTCCCGATAATTGGCAGCGGGTCTTTGCAGAATTGGCATCGGAAGTCGGTCTGGAGGGTGATATCAATCAGGGATTCAACGAACTCCAGTCCTTTTGTTGCGAACTTCATAAATCCGGATTCTACTGATTCTGAGCAAGGCGGTCTCTGAGGGCTCGCAAAAAAGCGACACTCCATTTTCGCTTCCTAGCCGGACCCCATCTGCGCGCATTGGAACACCGGGACAAAACACAGAACGCATTCTCTCGCAAAGAGCGCGGAGGTTCGCCAAGGTAGAGCAGCGGCATCAGGCCCCGGCTGCTTCGCAGCTACCACCGGTCAACACTTCGTCGTCGAAAAGCAAGCTGTTCTCCGCCAAAGGTGCCGACCGACGATCCATCCCCTTTGGGAAAGGACTCGGGGCCGAGTGCCCCAGAACACATAACACAGAGCACGTTCTCTCGCAAAGAGCGCTAAGGTTCGCCAAGGTGGGGCAGGAAGACGGCGGGCATTCGGCTCCGACCGCTTCGCAGTTACCACCGGTCAACACTTCGTCGTCGAAAAGCAAGCTCTTCTCCGCCAAAGGTATCAACCGGCGATCCATCCCCCTTCGGGAAGGATTCGAGGCCAGATGCCCAAAACACAGAAGGCAGAACACAAAACACAGTTTCTCACGCGGGGCACGCGGGGTTACGCGGGAGGAGGGCGGCATTCCAGCCCCAGCTGCTTCGCAGCCTATGCCGTCCGAGGACCAGCTGTCGGAAAGCAAGCTCTCCTCCAGCCGGTCTCCCGAGACGACGATCCGCTCCCCTTCGGGAAGGGATTCAGGGCCGAATTGCCCATGAGCACGGGGCGCACAACACAACACAAACTCCTGTCGCCGGGTGGGCCGTGTTCCCTGGGGTCGTCGATCCTTCTGTCCTCTCACGAAGAGAGAGGGAGGCTGACTGATGTCTTTGCTGGAGGAGAACTCGTTCTCCGACAGTGGAGCCTCTGTCAGCATCAACTGCGAAGCAGGCCCAGGACCGACAGCCCGCCAATGCCTTCTCTTTGCGACCTTTGCGTCCTCTGCGTGAAAAATGCCCTCTGCCTTCATGTCCTTGGGCGGGCGGGGGCCTTTGCGACCTTTGCGAACTTTGCGTGATAATGCCTTCCTGTCTTCCTGTCCTTGGGCGGGCGGGGGCCTCAGCGTTCTCCGCGTACTCTGCGTGATAATGCCTTCTGCCTTTGGGTGGGTGGGTGATCTGCTTTGGGGCCTTCGGTCCTTCTGTCCGATCCCGTAGGGAAAAGGGCTGCCGATCGATGTCTGTACTGGAAGAGAGCTTGCTCTCTGACAGTGAAGCCTCGACCGGCATCAACTGCGAAGCAGGCCCAGGACCGACAGCCCGCCAATGCCTTCTCTTTGCGACCTTTGCGATCTTTGCGTGAAAACGCCTTTCTTCCCTCAGGTCTCCGGGCGGATTGGTCTACCCTGGGGTCGATCGCTTCATGTGCTCCGAAGAGTCGCGTCGAGTACCCGATCAGCAAAGAGTTCAAGGTCATCGAGATGATCGTGAACGATTCCGGAGACAATCGCCTCGTCGATTTCACGATAGTTGTGAACTGCAATGTTTCGAAAGCCGATCATTCCACGGTAAACGGAGATCTCCAACGATGGGAGAATCCGGTTGTCGACCAGCATCGATATCGCCTCGGCAGCCGATCCCGGCAAGCCTAATGAGTTCACCGCGATCAAATGGTTCGCCAGATCGAGACATGCCTCGACTGCTCGCTGAATGTTGAGCACGGTGACGTCCAGACGGATCCAATCCGGTACTTCCGGACTCTTCTCGAACCAGAGACTCTCCATCACGCGGATGCACTTTCGAATACTCGCAACTTTTGCCAGAACGATATCTTCGTCAAAATTTACAATCACAGTGCGCTCCCGGAAATCATCTGCTCTTCAATCGACCGGCGGGAGCGCTTGAAGTCAAAATACTCGCAGGGCGTGTGCATGCGAAATTCCTCGTAGACGCTCTGATCCCGAATCAACAGAGGAAGCCCGAAACGTAATACCTGCATCTTGATGATCGGCCCAGCCCTGTGAAGATCAAGGAGATCCACATCTCGAGCCAATAAACTGGACAGCTCTCCAGTCAGCTCAATTCTGGATTCTGCACGAAGAGGCTCGGGATACATGATGGCGAGATCAATATCGCTGTCATCCCTCAAATCTCCTCTGGCGGCAGATCCATACAGAATCACAAAGTGAGCTCCTTCCAGAATCCGGGCAAGCCCGGCCATCACAGTGGATCCAAAGCGAATTCCAACTATTGCGGAACTTCGGTCAGGAAGGCTCATACAGTTATCTTAGCACCACATGAGGAAAGGGCCTTCGGGAGCAGATACAGAACCAAGATGCCCAGGAAATACAAGACACAGGACACAGTCTCACGGCAAAGGTTCGCAAAGGTAGGGCAGGAGGAAGACTGAAGTTTGAAGTGGGGAGTTTGAAATGAAGACGGGAACACAGTTTTCTCGCAAAGAGCGCGGAGGTTCGCCAAGGTAAGGCAGGAAGACGGCGGGCATTCGGCTCCGACTGCTTCGCAGCCAACACCGGTCAACACTTCGTCGTCGAAAAGCAAGCTGTTCTCCGCCAAAGGTGCCAACCGGCGATCCATCCCCTTCGGGCAAGGACTCGGGGCCGAGATGCCCCAGAACACAGAAGGCAAGAACACAGAGGACAGTTCCTTGCCCTTCCTAATCCGTGCAATCCGTGTAATCCGTGGTCCATGTGTTGTCTTCCCCAGGTCCGGCGTCGGTTCATCTACTCAAAGGGCCAATGATGCCCTGGATTGCCTCAAGCAAGTTTGGAACCTCTACCTGAATAACATCCCAGAGCACCTCCAGGTCAAGAGAGAAATAAACATGAGCAATAAAGTTCCGCAAACCGGCAATTTCCCGCCAACTGATCTCCGGGTGCTGGTTCCGGATTTCGTCCGGAACATTCTTGACCGCTTCGCCAATAATCTCCAGGTTACGAAGAACCGCGTCAAAGGTCTTCTCATCAAGCAAGAACTGATCAAAAGAAAGCCCGTCCGTATATCGGATCACTTTCTTACAACCGGATTCGATGTCTTCAAGATAAAGAAGATAGTCACGCGACACGGATCGCGTCTTTCTCAATTTGTTGGCGAACACGGTCCCGAAGTCCTTGATCGGTGACAAGGTCCACTCTGACTTTGAGCAAATCCTCGAGGAAAACACGAAAACCCATATACCGCTTGAAAGTTAAAGGACGTTCGAAAACAGCCAGAATGTCAACGTCACTGACTTCGGAAGCCTCGTCCCGTGCAACCGATCCGAAGAGGCTTAAAGATAAAACCCCGAAGCGCCCAAAGGCTTCTTGATGCTCTCTGAGAATGGCTGTTACCTCTTCTCGTTTCATATCACGCCCTCAACAACATCTTAACAGAAGACAGAAAAGACAGAACACAATCTCGCGCCAAGAACGTCAAGATCCGCCAAGGTTGGGCAGGAACTAACCACAGATTTCGCGGATTTCACGGATTTTCCATGGCAGGAAGACAAGAACGCAGAGGACAGAACACAGTTTTTCACGCGGGGAACGCTGAGTTACGCGGAGGGGCGGCATTCAGGCCCCAGCTGCTTCGCAGCCACTGTCGTCCGAGGGACCGGCGTCGGAAAGCGAACTCTCCTCCGACCGGACTCCCGAGACGACGATCCCACTCCCTGCGGGAATGGGCCTGGGGCCGGAACGCCCAAAACACAAATCACAGGACGCACGACGCAAAGTCCCTCACCGGGTGGGTGGTGTTTCCTGGGGTCGTCGATCCTTCTGCCCTCTCACAAAGGGAGAGGGGCAGCTGGCTGATGTCTTTGCTGGAGGAGAGCTTGTTCTTTTACAGTGAAGCTTCTGTCAGCGTTGACTGCGAAGCAGGCTCAGGACCGACGACCCGCTCTCTGCGATCTCCGCGATCTCTGCGTGAAAAATGCCCTCTGCCTTCATGTCCTTGGGCGGGCGGGGGCCTTTGCGACCTTTGCGAACTTTGCGTGATAATGCCTTCTGCCTTTGTGTGGGTGGGTGATCTGCTTTGGGGCCTTCGGTCCTTCTGTCCGATCCCGTAGGGAAAAGGGCTGCCGGTCGATGTCTGTACTGGAAGAGAGCTTGCTCTCTGACAGTGAAGCCTCGACCGGCATCAACTGCGAAGCAGGCCCAGGACCGACAGCCCGCGCTCTGCGATCTCCGCGATCTCTGCGTGGAAAAAATGTCTCCCTGCACTTGTGTTCTCGGCCGGGTGGGGGCCTCTGCGTCCTTGGCGATCTCTGCGTGAAAATGCGTTCTGCTTTCCTGTCTTCCTGCCCTTGGGCGGGAGGGGGCTTATGCGACCTCAGCGATCTCTGCTGAGAAGATTGCCTTCATGCCTTCCTGCCTTTGGGCGGGCGGAGGCCTCAGCGAGCCCTGCGATTTCTGCTGAAAATGGTGTACTGTCTTCCTGCCTTTGGGCGGGCGGGGATGATCTACAGGCACCACCACGGAATGGCCCAGACGTCGTCCCTCAGACGTCGAACTTCCTCGCAGGAAGCAATGATGAGACCACGCCCACGTCGTATTCCGGGAAAAACAGCCTCAAGTGCATCGAAACTGCGGCAGTCTCGCCGAGTGGGATGCGAAGAGAGCTTAATCTCGATCGGATAGACGGTACCGTCCAGCTCGAGCAGCAGGTCGACCTCAGCACCACTGTATGCCCGGAAATGGAAAAGCCCGGGCCGTGCCGGCCAGGAACCCATTCGCTTCATGATCTCAAGAACCACAAAGGTCTCAAACAACGCGCCGACCATCGGGTGAGCCGCCACACCATCCGGCCCAGCGATACGCTGCATGAAACACGCAAGCCCGGTGTCGGAAAAATAACCCTTCGGCTTGCCCGCGATCCGCTTGACGGCGTTACGCGAATAGGCCGGGATCTCGAACCACTGGTAGGTCATCGTCGCGATATCCGTCCACCTCCTGACGGTCTTACGATCGAGGCCGAGTTCACGCCCCAACTGATGGTGGTTGACTTCCCTGGCCGTCAGGGCCGACAGCAAGGCAACAAATCGTCCGAATGTCTGAAGCTCGGTGATTCGCGCAGCGGTCCGAACATCCCGCTCGATATATGTCTGGATGTAAGAACTGAAAAAATCTCCAAGGAGGCGATCCGGCAGGCCGAGAAGCCCAGGCATGCCACCCCTCCAGATTGCCGGAAAAACCGCTCGTGGCGGAGGACAATCGAAGCTTCCGGGGTCGAATCCATCCTCAAAGAGCATTCGCTCGATGATCCCCGCCTGCAGGGGGCGTCCCTCGAATTCCGCCACGCTCATCGGCAGCAGTGACTGCACAGCTACTCGCCCGGCCAGGGACTCGGACACGGTCCGTAATACTGCCAGGTTCTGGGACCCGCTCAGGATAAACTGCCCTGGCTGCCGGCTGCGATCAACCTCCCGTTTGATCGAGGAGAGCAATTCTGGAGCATACTGGACCTCATCCAAGAAGAGCGGCCGCGGCTGGTTTTGGAGAAATAGTTCCGGATCCCGTCTGGCACCCATAAGATCTCGGGTTGGATCAAAAACAACCGTCTTGAGTCCTGGGATCTGAAGGTGTTCCACCAGCGTAGTCTTCCCCACCTGGCGGGCACCAAGGACGGCAAGCACCTGGAAGTGATTGAAGAGATCCAGAACATGATGCTCTACGGTCCTGTGGAGATAGTCCATTCTTAAATATTGGGACTCTCACTCCCAAAAGTCAAGCTCAGGTCAGAGATAATCGGCAAGATTCGATGATAGGTGTGAACGGCGAAGGCGGCGCAATGCACGGGTCTCGATCTGGCGCACCCGCTCGCGCGAAAGGCCCAGAATCTCCCCGACCTCTCTCAAGGTCCGAGCCTTCTTGTCCTGGAGACCGAAGCGCAACTGGAGAACCTCTCGTTCCCTTGGAGGAAGCCCCTCGAGGGCATCTTCAAGAGCGCGGGTGAAACTCGCCTGCAGCAGGCGCTCATCCGTGTCCGGGAAGAGGGACTGTTCCAGCAGATCTCCCAGTTCAGCGTCACCCACTTGATCTACCGGATCATTGAGCGAGATCGAGCTTCGAGATGCCTGTTCAAGTACGCGAAGGTCATCAACTGGAATCTCGAGTTCCTTCGCCAATTCCTGATCTGAGGGCGGCCGCCCGTTGCGCTCCGTCATCAGTGCCCGGACACGCTCCATCCGATAGAGCATATTGGCCTGTTTCTGGGGCAGACGGAATGCGCTGCCCTGCTCCGCAAGATAGTGCAGAATCGCCTGACGGATCCACCAGACGGCATAGGTAATAAACTTGACGTCCTGTGATTCTTCAAAAGGAGCATACTTCTTGGCCGCCTGGATCAGGCCGAGGTTCCCTTCATGAATGAGATCCAGAAAGGGAAGCTTCGAATTCCTGTACTTCTTGGCATAGGCCACAACAAAACGAAGATTTGCCTCAACGAGTTTCCGAAGGGCATCTTCGTCTCCCTGAGCAATCCGCGCGGCGAGTTCCTTTTCCTCTTCATGGTTCAACAGAGGATAGCGAGCGATCTCCTGAAGATAACGCTGTAAGGTCGCACCTCCCGAATCGCCGCGTGCTGCCGACTTCCGCTCCATCCCTATTCCTCTTCAACCGCCTGAATTGATCGCTCCTCCACCTGAACAAGAGCATGATAGCGGGGAACGCGGTCCCGCTGCTCAAGATGTCGCCTCAACAGATCCTTGAGTTGACGATTCTCCTCCTGGAGACGTTCCACCTGGTCCCTGAGATTGAGAATAATCTCGACGCCGGCCAGATTTACTCCCAAATCCCTCGTCAGTGCCAGGATGGTCTCGAGGCGCTCACAGGTTTCCTCGTCATACAGACGCGTATTTCCGCGCGACCGGGCAGGATTGAGAAGCCCTTCTCTTTCCCAGAGTCGCAGGGTCTGAGGGTGCACGGAGTATCGCTCGGCCACCCAGGAAATCATCCTGTATTTCGGTTTCGATTTCACTTTCCACCCACTCCGGACCGGCGTCTCGAGGACTTCCGGCTGAGAACACCGGTCTTCTTTGAGGATCCACCCGGCACGTGAATACCGATATCTTCAACGAAGCGGATTCACAAATCCATGGCGACCTCTGCATACATTCTACCTCAGAAAAAGACCCCGGGCCCGAGACTTTCGGACCCGGAGTCGATGATCAGGGTCCGTAATCAACCTTCGGAACCGACATCCTCGTATTCCGCATCAACCACCTCGTCGTCGGTCGCCTGGGACTCCTGCCCCTGGTCTCCGGCCGCCGGGCCTGCAGCCCCCGCCTGCTGAGCAGCGCCTGCCTCATAGAGAACTGAGGCAACCTTGTGGGACGCCTGGGTCAGTTTCTCGTAGGCTGCGTCCATTGCATCGGCGGCATCCGACTCCAGGGCGGACTTCGCCTCCGCCAGCACGGATTCCATGTTTCCGATCTCCGCCGCGGGCAGTTTTTCCTTGTTTTCGTTCAGCAGTTTCTCAGTCGAATAGACCAGGCCGTCCAGTTTATTTCTCGACTCGATCTGACGCTTCCTGGCCTCATCCTCACCCGCGTGAGCCTGGGCTTCGTTGACCATGCGCTGGATCTCATCCTCACTGAGCCCGGAGGAACTCGTGATCTGGATTTTCTGTTCCTGACCGGTCCCCCGGTCCTTTGCCGAAACGTGCATGATCCCGTTGGCATCGATGTCGAAGGTGACCTCGATCTGCGGAACCCCCCGCATGGCCGGCGGAATCCCCATCAGGGTGAAGCGTCCCAGAGTTCGGTTATCCGCTGCCATCGGCCGCTCGCCCTGGAGGACATGAATCTCAACCTGGTTCTGATTGTCGTCCGCCGTTGAATAGACCTTGGATTTCTTGGTCGGAATCGTCGTGTTTCTCGGAATTACCGTATCCATCACACCGCCAAGGGTCTCGACACCGAGTGAAAGTGGCGTCACGTCCAGCAGCAGCACGTCCTTGACCTCACCGGCCAGGACGCCCGCCTGAATAGCAGCGCCGATCGCCACGACCTCGTCCGGGTTGACGCCCTTGTGGGGCTCCTTCCCGAAGAACTCCTCCACCTTCTTCTGGACCAGGGGGATCCGGGTGGATCCACCGACAAGAATCACTTCGTCCACGTCCTTCGCACTGAGTTTGGCGTCCTTGAGGGCCTGCCGACAGGGCTCGAGGGTCCGGTCCACCAGCGGCTGAATCATCTGCTCGAATTTCGCGCGGCTCAGCTTGATCGCCAGGTGCTTGGGACCATTCTGGTCTGCCGTGATGAAGGGAAGATTAATCTCGGCCTCCTGGGTTGAAGAAAGCTCCATCTTGGCCTTCTCGGCGCCTTCCTTGAGTCGCTGGAGTGCCATCCGATCCTTGGAGAGATCCACACCCTGGTCCTTCTTGAACTCCTCGACCAGCCACTCGATGATGACCTGGTCGATGTCGTCCCCGCCGAGATGGGTATCTCCGTTCGTCGACTTGACCTCGACCACGCCGGTGCTGACCTCGAGAATGGAAATATCGAAGGTCCCGCCACCAAAGTCGAACACGGCGATCGTCTCATCGCTCTTCTTGTCCAGACCGTAGGCCAGGGCAGCCGCCGTCGGCTCATTGACAAGCCGCAAGACCTCAAGACCGGCAATCTGACCGGCGTCTTTCGTCGCCTGGCGCTGGGCATCGTTGAAGTAGGCCGGCACCGTAATGACAGCCTTGGTCACGGCTTCGCCGAGGTGATCCTCAGCGGCGCCCTTCAGTTTCTGGAGGATCATCGCTGAGATTTCGGGGGGCGAATAGACCTTTCCGCCGACCTCGATCCTGGCAATATTGCCGTCTCCACGCACCACCTTATAGGGGATCGTCTTGATCTCTTCCGAGACCTCGTCAAAACGTCGCCCCATAAAACGCTTCACGGAAAAAACCGTGTTTTCGGGGTTTGTAACTGCCTGACGCCTGGCAACCTGGCCGGCGAGACGCTCCCCGCTACTGTTGATGGCAACCACCGACGCTGTCGTTCGATTACCCTCCTGGTTTGCAATTACGGTTGGTTTACCGCCTTCCATGACGGCAACCACCGAGTTTGTGGTTCCGAGATCGATTCCAATAACACGAGACATGATAGGGTCCTCCTCAAATTTCACTTTCCGAGGAAATTATAAAACCTGAGTGGATTCTTGTCAAGTCCTATTTCCGAAAATTATCTAAGAGTCTGAAATCATTCATTCGAAGTTAGATACGATACTTCAACCAGCGCCTGCGAACAGGTCGAGACATTGCTCGGCATGGAAGTGAGGAGTGAGAAGGCAGGAAAATCCCCCACCCCACAGCATGAGGAAAGAGCTGTTGGCGCCAACAGCATTCTAAGTCTCAGCCTGATGAATCCCTCCAGCGGAAACGCCGGCACGTCTCATTTTCCCACCTCCGACGGGCTCAGCAGCTCAAAATCCAGTCGGTGGACCGGCGCGGCCTCCAGAGCTTTCCGACAGGACTCCCGTGAATGGAAGGCCTTCCGTCGCAGATGACGTGCCTCACAGTGAAGCACGAGTCTTTTTCCTTCGAGAGGCCATGGACTCAGGGAGAAGCGACGGTCGCCGCAGTCTTCAACCCTGATCGGGACAATTTCTCTTTTTTTGGTCGCTCCACGCAGCTCGAAATTCCCGGACATCGAGGCACAGAGAAAAACCGAGAGACGATCACAGGCACCAAGGATCAGAGAATTACACTGGAAAGCCCAACCATCAAGCGCATCGGCATAGCGAGGGTCAACACCCAGCTTCTCTCTCCACCCGGCCCGAAGCCCCTCCATCTCCGCCTCGAATGCCTGCACCTTGCCGGCCTCCGCCAGCTCGCCTGCCGCCATCAGGTCTCTAAGCTTCCTTCCCGAAAGCCGTGAAAAATGATGAGCTACGAGGCCTGCCGCATAGCGGGAACGGTCCTCACAGCCGGAAACGCTTGCGCGCCAGAGACGAAGATGGGTTCGTGGCAACATCCGATCGAAGGTCCGGATACGCCCTTCTTCATCAAGCTCCGGCCCCCGATCGTATTCACTCCACCCACAGTCATGCAGCAGAACCGCCGCCTCGGTTTCGGCCCGCTGCGACGGCCTGGAAAAGCTCCGATTCCCCCAGTGCCGCGCAATCTGCCATGCCATCCACGCATGGGAGTTCTGAGAAATCACCCAGGGACCAGAGGCATCATCTTCCCGGAATACAAACATAGCTTCATCATACCCCAACCCGAGCCCGGCATCAGCCTTGACGAAACGGCATTTGGGCGCGATGACCCCAAGACCGGAATCACGTCGAGAAATCTCGGATCCGGGCTCATGCCTTGAGTAGCTCCTCTCAGAGGGCCTCCTCCAAAGAAAAAACCGCCGTTTCCGGCGGTGAAAATGCTGGCTCCGCAGGAGGGACTTGAACCCCCAACCTAGTGGTTAACAGCCACCCGCTCTACCATTGAGCTACTGCGGAGCACGGTAGAGAGGGACATTCTAGGGGCTCCAAGCTTTTTGTCAAGCTCCGGAAAGGAAAATTCCTCCCCCGGCCTCGACAAAACTCTTTCAAGACCCTATATTGAATTTATTCCATCCACGCTGCACTTCGAAAGGAAGCGCAGATGTTGGATTTTTTTTCGTTCCTAAACACCCTTATTTTTTCTTCATCGGAAGGACTGCGGCCGAAACTCAGAGTTCTCGGCGCACTGATCCTCCCCCTTTTGATCCTCGTGACCCCTTCTTCCACCCGCGCCGAGGGGCTCTCCTCTCTTGCGGCCCGAACCCATCTTGATAAAACTGCCATTCCGGAAATTGGGCAGGGAGACAGGATCATCATCAACCAAAACACTCTTGCCCACCTGGCCTCCCATGGGCGGATTGCGGCCGTTGCAAAACAGGAGTCGGCTGCAGAAAGCAGAGAGCCTTCGACAACCGGCCGGCGACGTGCCTGGCGAAAACGGTACTCTGCGGCGGTCTCAAAGATTCTCAAAGTCGATGAAAAGATCCGTTCCATTCATCAGAAGATCAGAAGCCTCGAAGACCGGGCCGCCAGGAGCCGGTCCGGCAAAACCCAATTCCATATCGAGGACCAGATCGACGTCCAGCGGAGTCGGATCGAAGAACTCAAAAGGCAGAGGCATGATCTTGAGAATGCGCTGAACCACGTCGTCAGGGAGGCCCGCCGGGAAGGCGCCCAGCCCGGCTGGTTCCGGGATCTCCCGCATCCATGAAGATTCAGGGAATTCTCAGCCCGACCCGACCCATGAAGGCGTGCTCCCGCAGAGCCTCAGTCCTCGTGCCACCACTCGGCCTCGATGGTCTCGGGCCTGCTGATCTCGAATCTCCGGGAAAGATATGCCGCGACCCGCATCACGATTCCCGCCCGAAGCGGTGGAATCAACAGGAGAAATCCACTGATATCAGTGAGCAACCCGGGCGTCAGCAGAAAGGCCCCGGCCACGAGCACCATCAGGCCCTCAAAGAGCTCCTTCGCGGGCATCCTTCCCTGCTCCATCTCCCGCTGGATCCGACCGAGAACCCGGAATCCCTCCCGGCGCGCCAACCATGCGCCCAGGACGCCGGTCGACAGGATCAGAGCAGCGGTGGGCCAGAAACCCATGATCTTACCGAGGTAGATCAGGAGCAGCAGTTCGGCCGCCGGCACAAGGAGGAAGAGCAGCACGAGCCCCCCGAAAAAACCCGGCCCCCTCCGGCGCATACTCTCGATCTTCATCACCGGAGCATCTTCTCACGGCGCTCGGCCCGGGAAAAGGTGGCTGCAATGATTGCCGTGATCAGGAGAGCCATCCCGACTCGATTCTGCACGGTGAAGGCCAGCACCTCCTCCGGACTGCGATGTCGCAAGGCCAGTGAATTGAAGGTCGGAGAGATCCTCATCGGGTTGGCCCCAAAACCCGTCAGAAAGGCGTTGATCGCAAAGACCAGGGCGCTGAGCATGGCGCCCGTGATCTGGGAACGGCTCCAGACGGCCATCGCCATTGCCGTCACCAGGTAAAAGAGCGACTCCTGAAATGCGCCGTACAGGGCGGAGAAGGAGATCGGAAGAAAGAAAATTTCACACCAGAGGGCCAGAACCGCCTCGGCGAAGAGAAGAATAAGGACGGTTCCGACGAGCTTGCCGAGCCATGCCCGGGACGCGCCCCCGGGGATGGTGTAGGAGATTTCCAGGGTTCCCTGCTCGATCTCGGCGCCGATAATGCGCAGGCCGAGACCGATGGCCAGGATCATCAGGGGAAATCCGATCAGGGTCGTCTGAACGGCCACGCCGTCAAATGCGCCCTCCTGCCAGCCCATCAGAACCCGAAGCGCCTGGAAGGCCGGCCAGATGGAAACCAGGATCGGCGCCAGCCACCAGCGACGACCGCCGACGATCGGGATTGAAATCTTCACCAGAGGAAAGCACCTGCGAGAAAGTACCGCCAACACACCCGTCCTATTCGAGGCCTGCATCAGTCGACTCCCTCCGTCAGGACCAGGTAGCCATCCTCCAGGCTCGGCCTGAGCAGCTCGGCTTCGGGATGCGGTCTTTCACGAGAGAGAATCCTCAACCGACTCTTCCCGTCTCCCGCCGGGCTCCTCTCGACGACCTTACCATCAAGTTCGACATCATCCGAGACCACGACTTTCCACACCAGAGATTCGGCTCTCTCCGACAGTTCACTCACCCTCCCATCAAAGACCAGCTCACCCCGCCGCAGCACGAGAACCCGCTCACAGATGACCGCAACGTCCTCGACCACATGGGTGGAAAAGAGAACGATTCTCCCCTTTGCGAGCCGCCCGAGAAGGTTTCGGAAGCGGATGCGTTCCCTGGGATCCAAACCCACCGTCGGTTCATCAACAATGATGATCGAGGGTAAGCGCAGCAGGGTCCGGGCGACGGCCACCCTCTGTTTCATTCCTCCCGAGAAGGCGCCGATCTTCTCATCGGCCCGCTCTTCGAGACCGACCTCCCGCAGAAGATCCTCGACCCGCGTCGCACCGCCCTCCTCTTCATGGATCCCGTAAAGCAGGGCGAAATACTCCAGATATTCTCGGGCGCTGAGATTCTCCGGAAGACCGAATTCCTGGGGCAGATAACCGACCCATCGGGCGAGGTATCTTCGCAGCTCCTTCAGAGATTTTCCCCCGAGACTGACCCGCCCGAGATCGGCATCGAGGATCCCGGCCAAAATCCTCAACAGGGTGGTCTTTCCCGCCCCGTTGGGCCCGAGAATTCCCAGCATTCCCTCTCCGGCCTGAAAGGAGATGGTGGACAGAGCCTCGACCTCTTCGCGGGGAAGATCGAGACCAAAGAGATGCCTTGAGATTTTCCGGCCCAAAGCCCCGAGGCTTCCCCCGATTCGCATCGGAAGGCCATCGGCCGCCCTCTCCGCACTACGACGTCCAAGCTGAATCAGGGCCAGAATCACGATCCAGAAGACCGCGCCGAAAGGTGGAAGCGGAGGTCTCTCTCCCCCGAGAACAGGCAGAAGCGTGAACCGGGCAACCAGGAATGCCAGCGCCGTCCAGGGCGCCAGAAGGGCCAGCAGATTCTCGAGACCGCCGGCCTCGACCCGTCCGTCTTCCTTTCGATAATGCCCGCGAGCCCTCCTGAGATTCCTCAGGGCGGCGCCGACGAGAGCCGCGGCAACCAGGAAAAAGATAATCTTCCACCAGAGCCCCTCAAAGAGCCAGGCCAGCACCGCCAGTCCCGCGGCCACAAGAAGCTGAGCGAGGACTTGAAAACGGAGTTCAGCCGGGTCGACGGCATCTCCCCCGGCCTCAACGACTCTCCGCGCGAAATCGGTCCCCGAGCTAAGCGCTCTGCCGACGGGTCCCGGACGCCCGTAGATCTTCCTCAGGAAACGCACATCGATCTCCGGCGGGCTTCCCTGCGGCTCAGGAATCTCGGGGCGATGAAAGAGCAGTGCTGCCGCTCCCAGCAGCAGGACGGCCACCAGCACCGTGGTCACGACCTGCCACCTTAATGTGCTGATCATTCCACCGAGGATAAGGGGAGTCATCAGAGCCATCGTCAGACCGAGCCAGGAGAGAACCACGACCGGCCCCAGGCGCCCGAACAGTCGATCGAGCTTCGAGATCAGGACGAAACCCACGGGGATCACCAGCAGCGTCAGGATCGTCGAACTCAGGAGCCCACCCATGATCACCGTTGCAAAGGGCGGCCAGATCTCCATCTCCCGCCCGCTGCTCAGGGCCAGGGGCCACAGACCGGCAATCGTCGTACAGCTCGTCATCAACACCGGCCTGACCCGCTCCCGGACCGCCGCCACCGCCGATGCCCCGGGGCTGAAACCTCCCCGAGAGTGCTCCTGCATGCGATCGACCAGGAGAATCGCCGGATTTACCGTCAGGCCGAAAAGTGCCACGACGCCGACCAGGGCCATCAGGCCCAGGGGCGTCCCTGAGAACACCAGGATCCAGACCGCTCCGAGCAGGGTCAGAGGAAGGGAGCAGAGCACCAGAAAGGGCATACTCAGACTCTCAAAGGTCAATGCCAGAACCGCAAAGAGGAGAAGCAGAACCGGGAGAAGAACCTTCTTGAACCACGAGGTCGGGTCGTTCTTTTTCGTCGCGTCAATGACATAGCCGTCCGGTCGGGGCAGCGAGGAGATCACCTCCGCCAGTTTTCGATCAAGCTCCTGTCGTGCGGGCCCGGTTCTCGGAGCGTCCGCAGCCAGAGTGTAGAAAATGGAACTCTCTCTCCGTCCATTGTGGTGCTCGATGATGGGCGGAGGCGGCATCCGTGTCACCCGGGTCAGATCACCCATGGGACGCGGCCCCTCCGGAGTCACAACCTCCAGCTTCCTGAGATGAGAGACGGCGTTCAGCGTCTCATCTTCCGGACTTCGAAGCATGACCGGAATTTCCTCTCCCCCCGAAAGCGTATAGCCCATTTGAAGCCGCATCCCTTCCCGTCGGATCGACCCCAGGACCGGCAGCACGTCTCCGGGCATCAGTCGAAGGGCCCGGAGCCGTTCAGGAATACTCCGAACCTGGATTTCCTCGACACCTTTACCGGCGCCGGTCCAGGCGTCAGACACCTCGGGCAGACTCTTCAAAACCTTCTCAATCGAGCCCCCAAGCTTCTCGAGGGTCGCTCCATCCGGTCCGGAGATCCGCACTTCCTCCGCTCCGCCCCCGAAGAGCCCGGCCATTCCCCCACTCCTGCCGCCGCCCGTGGCCGGGTCTTCCGCCCTCCGCATCCGGAGGCCCTTAATCCCATTGACAGCTCGATTCAACCTCTCCCTGAGAGAGGCGACATCAACTCCCGGGGGTCTGGCGTCTTCATCGACGAGTTTCACCGTCAGAGTCCCGTTCTTTTCGTTGAAAACGGACTCAACCGTCCGGACACCCTCAAGGTCCATCGCCGCCTTCTCCAGTCGCGTAAAGACCTCCCCGGCGGACTCCAGCGAGCTTGACGACGGCGTTTCAAGCTGCAATCTCAGCTCATCCGCCTGTTTTGCCTCCTGGCCCGCCGAAGAAACGGCAATCCACGGGACCCCGATGATGACCGTCACGAGAATTGAGGCTACGACCAGAGAGATCCAGCCGGAGGGTCGCCGAAGACCCGAGACCAGCAGGCCTGAGAAAAGTTCCCGACGTCGATCGGCGCGAGGCAGCCCCGCACTGCGTTCTCTCCGCCGCTTCTCGCGGGCGATCCTCGCCTCAGCAGCGGGAACTCCCCAGCGCCGGGCCAGCAGGGGAACCAGCCCGAGAGCGACCAGGACTGATGCCAGCAGCGGAAGCACGATGGCCATCGCCAGGAGTCTGAGTACTCCCCGTGTCAGCGAGTCCTCGGTTGCAAAGATGACCGGAAGGAAGACGACGGCATTCGTCGCAGATGCCGCGAGGATGGCCCGAAAGCTGCGCCGGGCACCCTCCCGCACGGCCTCCCCGGGCTCCAGCCTCCGGGACATCAGTCTCTCGATCGCTTCGTAGACGACGATGCTGTTGTCCACCAGCATCCCGATTCCGATGGCAAGACCGAAGAGGGTGATCAGATTCAGGCTGAGGCCCCAGATATCCAGCAGGGCCACGGCCGTCAGAAGCGAGACAGGAACGGCCAGGGCGACGACCGCGATGGATTCAAACCGCCTGAGGAAGAGAAGGAGGACGAGCAGAGCCACGCCGAAACCGGAAAGACCAAGCCTCTTGAGGCGATCCAGCTGTTTCTCCACCATCTCGGAGGCGTCGAATGAAATCTCCGCATCGAGCCCGATCTCCGCCGTGTCCCGCCGGATCTCCCCAACCCTCTCTCTGAGCCGATGACCGAGGGCAATGAGATTGGCCCCCTCTTCCTGGAAAACAATGAGGCCGATCGCCGGACGACCATTGATCCGAAAGGCGTTTTCCTGCCGACCGGGACCGATGGAGAGTTCGGCGAGATGTCGTAAAGCGATGCCCCTGCCCGAGCCGATCCGGGTCTCACCGAGGCTCACCAGCCCCTCCGGACGACCATCGAGGATCACGGAGCGGCTCTTCCGCTTCTCCGTATACCGTCCGAGATAATGCTGGGTCCCGACAGCTTGAGAAAGGGCCGAAACGACCTCCTCGGTCCTGACCCCCAACTCCGCGCAGCGCCCGGGATCCAGGCGTACCGAAAGCTCACGTGTCGCGCCTCCGGAAACCATCACGCGGCTGACCCCGGGAACCGAGGCCAGACGGGGCACGACGCTCTCCTCGATCACATTCCTCAGGGAGGCCGAATCCGTGGGACCGGAGACCTGGACCACCATGACGAAACGGCTGATCTCCGAGAAATCCCGGGAATAGACCTGGACCATCGTTCCCCTGGGCTGCCCCCGCTGGAGATCCGCGGCCAGCTGCTGCAGCTCGAGCTGTCGAATACCCAGGTCCGTACCCCGATCGAAACGCAAGCTCAGACTTCCCGAGGCACCCTGAATTTTTCCCCGGCTCTCCGCCAGACCCTCGATCGAAGCCAGCCGCGCCTCCAGGGGCATCATCAGTTCACGCTCCAGCACCTCCGGATCCGAACCCGGTCGGTAGAGCTGGATGAAAAGTTCATCGCCCCCGAGCCCGGGCATCAACTCCACCGGGATTCGCAGCCACCCGATGATGCCGAGAATCGCGAGACCGAGGAAGAACATCGAGACGGCCACCGGACGGCGGATCGCAAGCGAAAACACGGCTTTCCGCCCCTAGCTTCCGACCGGGCCGGGTCTGCAACTCATCCGGAAGAGCCGGAGACGTGGGAAAGCCCGCAAAGAGGAGCACCACAATCGACGTTTCTTCGTCCCATCAGCTCGCTCCCCTCGAACAGCAATCCGGAGAGTCGCTCCCATCATCGCTCCAGATGAATGAAGAGGCATGGAATGACAAAAAGCGATGCCGCCGTCGAGGCCAGCAAACCCCCGATCAGACAGAGGGCCATGGGCGCACGGAGGGCTGCCGCCTCACCAGCTCCCCATGCCAATGGGGCCAGTGCCAGAACCGTGGTCGCCGTCGTCATCACAATCGGCCTGAGCCGCATTGATGCCGCCCGAGCAGCGGCTGCTTTCTTGTCCAGCCCCCCGGCACGCAGCCTTCGGGCCGCATCCACCAGCAAAATTGCATCATTGACGGCCACTCCTCCGAGAACGATCAGGCCCAGGAAGGCCATCACCCCAAGGGGCCGGCCGAAGGGAAGCATCACCGCAGCCACTCCGACCATCGAAAAGGGAAGGACCGAAAGGATGGTCAGAGGATGCCGCAGACTCTCGAAAGAGGCCGCCAGCACCATCAGCACCAGCAATATCGCCAACAGGCCGGCCCATTTCAGCTCGACGAGGGTCTCCCGGCGCTGATCCTCCACACCTGCAAGACGAGCATGGATACCCGGCGGCAGTGCAAGCGTTTTCAGCTTCTCCTTCAGCTCGCTGCGGATCTCAGGGAGGGACACGCCCTCCGCCAGGCGGGCTGATACCCTGCCGACCCGGCGCTGATCTTTCCTGTAGATCTCACGGGCGCCCTGAAATTCCTCCATCCTGAGGACGGAGGCAAGCTGAAGCTGCGCGCCCGAACTCAGACGCAGGGGCAGCCTCTTCAGATCCTCCGGCGGGGGGAGGAAAACCCGAACCCGGTACTCCTCGTCACCGATCATCATTCGCGTCGCCTCGAGTCCGTCGAGGGAAGCCTCTACAAGCGGTGAGACTTCCTCAAAACCTGCGCCGAGGGCATCTGCGGCCGGTCTCTGCAATCTCAAGCGCAGCTCCGGCGGCCCACCCTCGAAGGAGGAACGGACATTCCACAGAGCCTTCTCAGCTTTCAACCGACTGCAGACGATCTCCGAGGCTTCCCGCAGTTCCTCCAGCCCTCTCCCCTCCAGGAGAACCTCGACCGGCGCATTCCCTCCACCGATAATACCGCCCAGCAGGGAGTTTCCGGTTTCCCACTCAAAATCCAATCCCCGAAGGGATTCCAGCGTCGGGGTGCTTCTCCTGATGATCTCGGAAACAGGAAGACCCTCCGGCCGGAGCCTCACCCTGATCCGCGCCGTATTTTCCTCCATCTGTTCTTCGCGGATGACCCTGTCGTCCTGGGGAACGCGCCCGATCTCCGAGAGGATTGCCTCGATGGAATCCCCCCCGGATTTCCGGAGGATTTCCTCCACCATCGCGCTCAGCCGCTCCGTATTTTCAACCCTTAATCCAGGCTCGCCAAGGATGCGCAGGGCAAACTGACGGGGATCCGTCGGAGGCAGCAGGCGCGTCCCAAGCCGGAGCAGACCCGCAATTGAAAGGCCCGACAGAAGAAGTGCCGCGAAAAGGACCAAAACGGAGTGCCCGAGAAGGGCTGAGACTACCCTCTCCAGTTTCCCGGCGCCCGGATCGACTGCACGGCGCCGAAGCCTCGGCAGCAACCAGCGCGAGAGTGCCGGAATGAGGAAAATGGCGACGACCAGGGAGACGGAGAGCGAGGCGATGACCGTGAAAGCGAGACCCGATACAAGGCGCGCGGCCAGACCGTGAACAAAGAGAACGGGAAGAAAGACGATGCAGGTTGTCAGCGTCGAGGCCGTAATGGC
>JANTFG010000027.1 GCA_024763555.1 Thermoanaerobaculales bacterium | reverse complement strand
ATCAGAAGGGCAACGATGAACGCGACCACTACCTGAATGGCCACGACGGGAGGATGGGCGATCAGGACGACAGCAAATAGAACGAGCAGTCCAAGCGAAACTCGAAGGGCCGCATGGTCTCCCATCGCCCGTCTGCTGTGATGAAAGGCGGCCAACCCAAGGAGGAGCATCGAGGCAAACCCGAGCTTAGAGGCCGCATAGACCAGGTAGAGAAAGAGTTCGATTCCCGGCTGCAACTCCCCTGAGAATACGACGACAATCAGGATGGCCACGAGGGCCAACAGATCGAGGGCCCATGCAAGACTCCATGACTTGAGGGATGAGCGACCGGAGTTCTTGAAGAGGGCGAAGAAGACAATCGTCATCACGAATGCGACCGTCAGCTGGACGTAGACGGACCATGCATTCAGCGCAACGTCGAGTTCGTTCATCCCCACCTGCCGCTTCTCCCGTTTTCCTCCGGGCATCGGGGCTACATCGAGACCTGGTATCCATTGTAACAGGAGTCTTCAACAAAACTTTTCGGGATCGCCGCCGCTCCGGTCGACCGGGCGATCGACAGGGGCGATCGGAATACATCCCCTTCGGCAGCCTGCGATGTATGATCGACAGGCGGGCTCGAGCCCGTGCACGCGAGGGAGGCAAGATGGCCGCTTCGATCGAGTTTCATCGCAGAGAAATCCTCAGCCGATTGAAGGACCCGCGCCGGGGTGACGGGTCGACCTCCATTCCACTGGAGATCCGGTGGGACCCCCTGACCGGTCGGAGCGCCCGCCTGGCTCATTTTGGCGCCATCAAGGCCCAAGCCCTGGACTATGAGTTCTACCGTCGGCCCGAGGTCATCGGCCACTGCCCCTTCTGCGGTCCCGACCGCGAGGCACAGACCCCGAGCTTTCCCCGCGATCTCATTCCCGAGGGAAGGCTCCATCGCGGCCAGGCACTCCTGGTGCCCAATCTCTTTCCCTATGATATGCACAGTACCGTCTGCATCCTGACCCGCGAACACGTGGTTCCGCTACCCGGGCTGACGCCTGAAATCCTCACCGACGGCCTCGGGCTGGGTCTCGAGTTCTGGAGACGTCTTCAGGAGAGATCAGCCTCAGGCTCCACCTTCCCATTAATGGGATGGAACTATATGCCTCCCTCCGGCGGCGGACTGGTGCACCCCCACCACCAGTACTTCCTGATAGAGGAGCCGGGCAACCGCTTCCGGCTGGAGTTCGAAGCCTCCGCCTCCCACGCCGGAGTCGGAGACTACTGGTCCGCACTGGCGGCACGGGAGAGGGAACTCGAAGAGCGTTTCATCGGCAGCACCGGAGCCTGGACCTGGCTGGCGGCCTTCGCCCCCGAGGGCGTACTCGGCGAGATCATTGCGATCCTCCCCGGGGCCTGGGACCTGGATCACTTCGACGAGGAGTCCGTCGCGAGCCTGAGCGAGGGCCTCATCCGATGCTTCCGATACTTCGAGTCAGCCTCTATCCACAGCTTCAACGCCGCGCTCTTTCTCGGCCCCCGCGGGCAGAAACATTTTGCCGCCCACCTGCGCCTCGTCCCCCGGACCTTCCTCAACCTCCGCGATATGGCGCCTGATGTCAACTTCCTCAAGATGCTGATGGACGAGCCCGTCAGCGTCCTCCGCCCAGAAGAACTCGCAGCACAGATTCGTCCCTTCTTCCGGGAATCAGAACACCAACGGAAGTAGTCTCCCTTTTTCCTGCATTCCGGAAATTCCCCGCCAACCGTCGCCGACGGATATGAAACGCCGCCGCGCGACTCACACCCTCTCCCTGTGACCCCCAAAGCTGCACGGCTTTCAGCCCAAGACCTCCGCGGGCCACTCGAGGAGACAGGCCTGACGAGGGGCTTGGATTCGACCAGGCAGGCCCCTGATCAGTTGCTCGACCCACTCTCCTCAAAGGCCCCGAAATTTCCCTCTCTGCGCCACGGCTTCGCCACATTCAGACGCAATGATCATTCCAGCGAAACCGACGACCAGGCGTCGGACATGACGGGGGCTTGTATGAGGAATTTGATGGGACTATCAAGGGCTGCTCGATCAGGACAGCTTTTTCTCACCCTGCTCCTACTGCTCCCGGGCGCCACCCTCGGTACCCGGGCGCCTTTGGCCGCAGAAGGCCCCGGAGAATCCACCGTACGGGTTCCAGCAGCCGGCCGCCACGAGATCATCTTCTCCATTCCAACCTTCGGACGATACGCGATCAGCGTCCACAGCGAGCAGGGATGCTCCCTCCAGTCCATCAGCCGGATGACGGGTCCGGGAGAGCTTTCCGGTATTCCGGGAAAAGAAGACGGACGCCTCGACCTCTTTCTCGACCACGGCGAGATCAAGATCATCACTCTGGGTGTTGAGAAGGCCTCAGGGGAGGCGGAAGTGCGCATCCGCTCCTTCGAGGAGATCAATGAGAGTCCACTTCAGCAACTGATTGCCCTGAAGCCGATTGAGACTGAACTCAGGGACGGCGAGCAGCGCTCGTGGTGGATCAATATGGAGTACGAGGGGTGGATCAACATCGAGGCTGGAGGCAGAGCTCTGCGGGATCTCCGGCTCTGGAAAGAAGGCAGCTGGCTCATCGACGCCCTGCCTGAAGCGGAGGAGACGACTCCTCACCCCGGCCAGCCGATCCAGGTCCTACGCCAGGCCCTCCACCTGGATGCCGGGCTCTACCTCCTCACCGCATACGGCGGCAAGGCGACGCCGTGGTCGGAGGAAAGCGATGCCTGGACCCTTTTCCTGCGCATGGATACTCCGCGCCTGGGCACTGCGGGCCGGTTACGACACAAAATCGGGGAGCTGGGTATCGACCGCTATCTCCTCCCCGGGGAGGTCGACTTTGTCCAGGTCGAGGAGCCGGAGGCCCGCCCTCTCGAGCTCAGTACCGCCTACTGGGAGGAAAGCCATCCTTTTCCGGCCGCGCAGAGGCGTTCGCATATCCAAAAGAACAGCAGGACTCCCTCCGCAAAGATCCACATTCCGGGAACTCCGGCCAGAACTGACACTCTCGTGACCATCCGTGGACAGGCGGGCACACCCTACGTCCTTCAGTATTTCCGATCCTCCCAGAATCTATGGTTCCACCGCTCGGTGGATTCCTGGATCTCCACGATCTCCACCGGCCCCCCGGGCGACTCGCTCGAGATCACCGGCATTCTGAGTCGGCGCCCACGCCGCCGGATAGGAAACAACGAAGCCGTCAGAGACCAGTGTATTGAACTCGGGAGGAGTGCCGGCTATTCAACCCGCTGCAATCTTCTCGGCCGCCTGACGGTGTTCCTCAAGGTCATCGAAAAGGGCCGGTACCGGATCGACTCCACCGGTGTCGAGGCCCAGTTCCGGGTCGAACCTTTCTTCATCAACCTGCCGGAGAACTATAAGACCCCGAAATGGAAAAACGGTGGAGGGAGCTGGGACCTGGATGCCGGATATTATATTCTCAGCATCCGTCCCGTGGAGAAAGGCATTCTCGAAATGGCAATCTCCTCTCCCTCCCTGCTCGAGAATCTCCTGAAAATGGCAGGTCTCAAGAAAGAAAGAGAAAAGGCCTTCCCGCGGCTCTCCCTTCGTTTCGGCGTCACCAGGATGGACTCCAACTACGACTTCACGCTGAGCATCAACCAACGTCCGGATGTCCTGTCCGGGGTGGTACTCCGAAGGAGCCCCGTCGACATCACGGACCCCCTCCCGCTGGCCCTGCGTCCTGAGGAAGAGATCACGGTGCCTGTGCATCTCGACGAGCCCTCCAGGATCGAAGTCATCTGCGAGGACGGAACTCTCATCCCTTTCAGCCTCGATGGCAGGCCGGACGCTGACAGGGCCGATACCGCCTCCGGAAATCACCATATCGTCCTCAAGAGTTCCTGTTCTCAGAGTCGCTGGTGCTCCCTTTCCGCCACACCGCAGCGGCTCCTGGCTGAAACGAAACTCCCTCCTCTGCCGGAACATCTCCGCGAGAGCCTCCCGTATTTTCCTGAACTGCCGATCGGCCTCCCCACCTTCTTTGACATCGGGCCAGACAATCGTCTCGTCTACCTTGTCGACCTGCCCGAGGATTCCCTCTACCGAATCGAAAGCGGCGGTCTGCTCAATACAGAGGCCACACTGAGGAGCCGAACCCAAATCAATATCGCCACCTCCTCAGACGGCGGCCCCGGGCGGAATTTCCGAATCGGAGAGTACCTCGGAGCGGGCATCTATCAGTTGAGTCTCCGCGGCATCGGCAACTCCTACGGCCACGGCAGTCTCTCGCTGCACTCCAGCCGCCCACGGAAGGGCGGAGTCCTGAGCCCCGGCATTCCCGCGCGGGCTTCTCTCGGCGCCGACGAGGCCATTGAGTATTCCATCCCGATCACCCGGGCAGGGCGCTACCACATCCGTTCCTTCGGGCTCCTCTCAAGCGCACGGTGCCGGCTGGAAGATGAGGACGGCTGGCCAATCCTTCCTCCGGGAGGCCCGGCAGAGATCAACCGGCATCTGGATGCCGGAAACTACCGCCTGGTCATCCTTCCGGAGGCAACACCGATGCAACGACTGAGCCTCATCGAGGTCATTCCCCCCGATCCGGGGTCGCCTGACGGCCACGGCCCCCATCAGCTGGACTTCGACCGGACATATCACGCCCTCTGGAAGGAGCCCGAAGCCGGTGAGGAGCGAATCCCGGACAGCTGGACCTTCTCACTGGAGGGAAAAACGAAGCTCAACATCTCGCTGAGCCGGGGGATGGGGGCCAGGCTCGTCCGGGTCGGCGACGAGGCGGAAACCGTCGGAAAACTCGGAGAGCAGGCTGAAATTCCAGCCGAAATCGAGGCGGGCGCCTATCGCCTGGAGGTATTCTCCCTGCGTCCCGACAACCAGCTTCCCTACACGCTACGCATCATTCCAAGGGCACTGCTCCCCGGAATGCAGCGGGAGATCACCGCGCCGGCAAAGATCGAAATCTCAACAAGGGGAGGTCTGCTGGACATCTCCTCCTTCGGCCGGGCCGATGTCAGAGCCCGCCTGCTGGACGCTCAGGGTCGCTTCCTCGCGGCCTCGGATGACCGGCCGGATGACTGGAATTTCCTGATTTCTGAACGCCTGGGAGCAGGAAGCTATGTCCTCAAAGTCGATCCCGTCGGAAGCGCGAAGGCCGATTCCAGCATCCGGGTGCTCCGCCGCCGGGAGAAAGAGCTGGAAGCCGCCGACCTCCCACTCAGCCGCCGAATCGATCTCGAGCGGGAGGTATTGATCCTGCCCCTGCCCCCCTCAGTTGAAGGAGAGACACTCCTTCTTTCGGCACACTCGGCGGCCGCCTTCGGACTCGAAGTGGAAGAGGAGGGATCGAAGGGCTGGGAGAGCACCGCCCACCGAAGCGGACGCCGGGGGCTGGTGATCATACCCCGCACTCCGAAGGCGGCCCTGCGTCTTCGACTGTGGTCGCTGGATGGACAGCCCCTGCATCTTGATCTGCAGGCCAGGAATTTTGTGCCGCAGGAGATCTCCGAATTCGACCTCAGCCGGGCCTATGGGCTTGAGGCCATCCCGGATTTCGAGCCACCGATGATCCTCGCCCACCTTCGCCTCGACCGGCCGGGAAGCCTGCAGAGCGGAATTCCGGACATCCTCTGGTCGGCCATGATCGGCCGGGAGCTGAAATCCGTCGAGGACGGTCGGATCTCAAGCCTGTCTCGCGATGGATGGCTGGCCGTTCCAAGAAAAATCCTGGAACTCCGGGCAAAGCGGATCCGTCTTCCCGCGGAGGGGATGCGTCTCTCGATGAAAGGCGGCAGCTCGATCCCGATCGATCTCTCCCCCGGATCCGGCCTCAGGATCTTCAGCGCAAATTGCGTAAGCGGAGCACCCTCACTCCGACTCCAGAGGCTCAGCGGAGGAAAAAAAGAGCCTCCGGAAGGACACTGGAACTCCTCACATGAAGCAATGGCTGCCATAATCGACCGGAGAGATGCCGGTCTCCTGGTTTCGCTCTCCGGAAAGGCTGATCACGGCGATGTCCGGATCCGTGAGTATTCGCTGAAGATCCCGCGGGCCGGCTCGCGGCTCCATCGTTTTGAGGAGGGGCGTCTCGGGAGTGAGGCCCTCGTCTTTTCCCTTCCCGAAAGCCTCTCCCTCCTCCGGCTCAACCTGCCGGCGGGCGTGGCGGCCCTGCTGGAATCCGGGGGCAGGATCCGGCGGATCATCCCCACCGGCGCCTCAGCGGTCTCAGAAAATCTCGAGGCCTCGGGAGGCCGCCTGATCCTGGCGCCCCTTGATGGAGGCGGGGCCTTTTCCATCCGGCTCTCCCACCTCGAGCATTCCCGGTACATCATCCCTGCAGAGGGGCCGAAGGCCCTGCAGATGATGGATCACGGCGCCTTCAGCCTGCGCGTCCAGGCCAAGGATCAGCCCGAGCGCGTACTGAGGATATACGGTGCGGTCTCCGCTTCCTTCTCGTCCGACGGAGGTGAACTCTTCGAGGGTGAGAGGCTGCCCATCGGACCTGAGGGCGGCATCCTTAAAATCCGCTATCAACCGGGTCTGCTGCTGATGTGGAGCGGGAAGAAAACCGACCCGGATCAGGGACTCTTCGCCGCCTTCGATGAACCGAAGCCCCTCTCATCCACTCTTCCCCTTTCGGTCGATGCAGCCGACGCCTCTTCCCTGGCAATCGATGCCGGGGACCACAAGCCCTTCAATCTCCGCTGCACGGGCGCCGTTGCCTTTCGCCTGCGAATGGAAAAGGAACAGTCCCGGGTCTGGATCCAGGCCGCGGGAAGTCGAACCCTCTTCATCCCCGGCCGCGGGCGCCTGGATATTCTTCCCCTGGATCCTCCGGCACGAGTCACCCTGGAGGCAATCCAGGTGGACGAGGCCTCCGAGGGCCTGGGCCGGGAAATCCTTCTCGCTCCCGGCGAGGCCCACGGCGCCCGTTTCTTCATCCCGGAGAGAAGGACGATCGGAGTCGGAGTGCGTTCCGATCCCGATGCAGCCACCGTGGAGCTTTTTGACGACGCCGGGAAATGCCTCGACCGGGGTCTCATCCTGATGCACGAACTCGAGGCCGGTCAGTACATCCTGATCATCCGCGCCGGCCTCGATGCAGACACACCCCTTCGCCTCAGACCGGCCCTGGTCGGGATCAAGGGCCCACCATCGGGTCCACCTGCAGAACTCATTCACAGCTATATCGAAGAAGGAGAAAGGAAACGCTGATGACCCGCCGTATCCTCTGTCTCATCCTCGTCTTTCTTGCCGGCGGCGTGGCCTTCGCCCAGATGCCCCCGGAGGAGACCTCTCGACGTCCCAAAGGCGCAGTTGGAGGCATCCTCATCGTTCCCGACCACTTCCTCCGTCCCTGGGATCCCGTGACCATCTTCTTTGAAAAGGCCGTCGGCAGCCCGCGCAGCACACCCGAAGATCATCCCGAAAAATTCCTCAGCTTCTCTCCGAAACACCCCGGCGCCTTCACCTGGATCGACCCTCAAACACTCCAGTTCCGACCGGCCGATCCCTGGCCGCCGCTGGGAGAATCGGTGTGGACAATCGGCTCCCGCCGCTTCGTGCTTCGCACCCTGATGGCACGACCTGCCCGCAGCATTCCCTCGAACGGTGCGACGGATCTGGGACCGATCGAGGAATTGAGCCTGAGTTTTTCCCAGCCCATTCCCCCGGAAACGCTTTCCCGGATGCTGAGGATCGAAACCCGTCCACTGCCCGGCTTCGGGGAAAAGGGACTCCTCAGCCTGGGACCGGAAGACTACAGCATCAAGACGATGGCCCGCGAAAAACCCGGGGATCCCGCAGACTATGTCCTCAGACTCCACGCCCCGATTCCTTTCGGCCGCATGGTCAAACTGTACCTGCGCCTCTCGACGGACGATCGGGACGAGGATTCCGTCGCCGTGCTTTCCTTCTCGACGGCGCCGCCCTTCACGGCGACGGCCTTCCATGTCGGTCAACGGCGCCTGCCGATTGCCCGTGCCGGCAGCCTCTATACTCCGGACGAAGCCCTCGTCGGAGGAATGGACCGTCGAATCAGCATTGAATTCTCCTCGGAACCCGCAGCGTCAGACCCGCTCAGCCTGCGCAAGCTCCTGAGGATCTCACCGCCGGTCGATGATCTGAAAATCCTCGTCTCAGGCGCCCGGATCCAGCTCACCGGGAGCTTCGTCTGGAATCAACTCTACCGGCTGCAGCTCGTGGGGACGGAACTCGAGGATCGGCGGGGCCGCCGCCTGGAGCTCGACGCATCCAGCGAAGTCTATGTCGTTTTCAAGGAGGGAGAGGATTTTCTCAGTCTGCCCTCGGGCCGCGGCCTTATGGAGCGTTTCGGGCCGCAGATGGTCCCGCTCAAGGGGCGTGGTCAGTCGCGGGTCGACCTGCGGATCTATCCCATCGACCCGCTGGACTTCCGTTTCTGGCCCTTCAGCGATCAACCCGTATCAACCAGTGACGAACTCCGGCCCCCCGGCCCCGGGGAGACTCCTCTCGAACCCATCTTCCCCGCCGGCCCCTCCAGATCCGAGCTGGCGTCCTACATCAGAACCCTTGGCTCTCCTCCGGTCTCCGAGATCATCGAACTGCCCCTGAACAGGAAATCAGGCGGGGCCGGTTTCGGCTGTGATCTCCGGCCCTACCTTGAGAGAATTTCAACAGCGAAGGCCGCCGGCCATTATCTCCTCGGCTTCGCTCCTTTAGACGGCAAGAGCCCACGGAAGTGGATGCGGGTCCAGGTCACTGATCTCAGCCTGGGTAGCATCGAGACCAGGAATGGATTTCGCCTTGAAGTCAGCTCCCTGGCGACGGCGGAGCCTATCCCCGGCGCCTTGATCCGGATCGAGGGCAGACGCATGGACGAATGGCAGACACTCCGCTCGGGAAAGACCGGAGCGGACGGATCCTGTTTTTTTCCTCGTGAAAGCTGCCCCCGCTGCTCCATCGAGAGAATCGTCGTCAACAGGAATGATGACGTCCTCGTCATCGACCCGCAGCGGGGCCCCGATGTCTTTCGCCGGGGCGCCTGGCTCGAAGACCGGAAACCCTGGCTCGCCGGTCTCTTCTTTCCAGCCGCCGCGAATAGGAACCAGAGCCTCTTCTGCCACCTCTTCACCGAACGACCCGTCTACCGGCCGGGCGAGGTCGTGCATCTCAAGGGATACCTGCGCTCTCGCCGTGAAGGAAAATTCAGCATCCCGCAGCTAAAGACTGCGAATCTGATCATCAAGGGTCCGGGAGACCTGGAGTGGCGGCGCCCCGTCAAGCTCAGTTCAGAGGCTTCGTTTGATCTGGATTTCCAGGAGAAGAACATCCCGACCGGGAGCTACACGGCCCATCTCGAGGTGGAAACCTCCGGGAGAGTCCACTCGCTGAAGCCCGTCCCCTTCCAGGTGGAAGCCTATCGTCTTCCCCGTTTCGAGATCAATCTCCACGGCCCGGACAGAACACCTCTGGACCGGCCCTTCGAGATTTCCCTGACCGCCAGGTATTACGCAGGGGGACGGGTTGCCGACCGCCCTCTCTCGTGGCGCGTCACCCAGTTTCCCTATGCCTGGAAAGCGCCGGAACGCGAGGGTTTCGTCTTTTCCTCAGATGCACGCTTCTCCGGTCTCGGGCGCTTTGAAGCCGGCCCGGAGATCACTCGACGGAGCAAGACCGATACCTCCGGCGCGGCAAAGCTCAGCATCGACCCCACCATCGAAAGCACCGCCCAACCGCGGAGCTACGTCGTCGAAGCCACCATCACCGGCGCCGACGACCAGACCGTCACCGCCACCCGCAAAATCGTCGCCCTGCCTCCATTTATCCTGGGCCTCAAGGCGCCCCGCTATCTCGAGAAGGGCAAGGCCCTCGTCCCGGAGGTGATCATTCTCGACGCCGCCGGGAAGGTTCTGGAGGGCATGGAATTCACCCTGCTCCTCAAGTCCCGCCAATGGCATTCCTACCTGCAGGCCTCCGATTTCTCCTCAGGCCGGGCACGATACCTCAGCGATGTGGTCGACCGGGAGATCTTCAGCAAGAAACTGAAAAGCGGCTCCAAATCGATCCCCGTCGAGCTTTCCCTTCCCGGCGCCGGCGTCTATATCGTCGAGATCGAGGCCCGCGACGCCTTCGGCCGCGCCCAGAAGGTTGCTGTTGACCTCTACGCCGGCGGGAAGGAGAAGGTCGCCTGGTCCAGGCCCAGTGAAAAGATCCTGAAGATCCAGCCCGACCGCCGGAACTACGATCCTGGAGACACGGCTCAGCTCGTCATCGAGAGTCCCTTCCAGCGTGGACGGCTGCTCGTCGTCGTGGAGAAACCCGATGGAAATGCCTACGAAGAGCTCAGGGTCGAAGGCGGTAAAGCGGTTTTCAAGCTCCCGATCGAAGAGAATTGGACACCGGCCATCGATCTGCATTTCATTCTCGAGCGAGGCCGGCTCTCCGACACGCATCTCCTGCCGGGTTCCCTGAGCGATCTGGGAAAGCCCGCGACGATGGCCGCGAGCCTCACTCTTCCCGTCAATCCCCTCAGGCATCGGATCGACGTCCTTCTCGAAGCCCCGGAAAAGGCCCTTCCAGGCCGGACAATCGATATCCGCCTCAAACTGAGGGACGCCTTCGGCCATCCCCTGGCGGGCGAAGCCTGCCTGTGGCTGGTGGACCAGGCCGCACTGGCTTTGGGCCGTGAAGAAGCTCTGGATCCCCTGCCGGACTTCATCCAACCCAGGACTTCCGCCTTCGGCTTCAGAAATAGTCGAGGATACCCCTTCGGTGAGATTCCATTCGCCCCTCTCCCCGGCGGGGGAGAATCCTCCGGCGAGGGCGGAAGCATCCTCGATCGGACGACCGTCCGACGGAACTTCAAGGTCGTTCCCTTCTACGAACCCCGCATCCAGGTCGGCAGCGACGGTGAAACTGTGCTTCACGTGAAGTTGCCGGACGATTTGACCAATTTCAAGATCCGGGCAAAGGCCGTGAGCGGCCCCGGGCAATTCGGATTCGGTACCGGCTCGATCGCCGTACGACTTCCCCTCATCGTGCAACCCGCCCTGCCCCGTTTCGTCCGCCCGGGAGACCGTTTCACCGCCTCGGCTATTTCTCGCATCGTCGAAGGTCCGGGGGGCGAGGGCGCCGCCGAGATCAGGGTCGAGGGAATGAAGCTGCTGGACGCCCCGATGCGGAAACTCCTCCTGAAGAAGAACGAGCCGGAGCGCCTGAACTTCGATGTAGAAATCTCCACGCCGCAGGCCGACGAAAATAAGTCACCTGCTGATGAGGTGCGTTTCTCGGTCGGTGTCCTGCGAAATTCCGACTCGGCCCGCGACGCCTTCGACGTCCGACTCCCGCTCCGGCCGGATCGGAGGCCTGAAGTGCGACGACAGATCATCGATCTCGAAAAGGGAAAGGTGGCCTCCATCCCGGCGATCGAGGAGGAAATCCGGCCTCAGAGCCTGGAGAGAAGCGCACTGTTTTCAGATCAGCCGGCTCTGCTTCGAATGGCGGCCGGGCTCTCCTATCTGATGGACTATCCCTTCGGCTGTACGGAACAGCGGATCAGCCGGGCATCGGCCTTCCTTCAGGCACGCCGCTTCGACAAGCTCCTCGATCTCAGGGGGGATCCAGCTCTACTCGATCACATGGTCGAGGAAACCCTGGCCTGGATTCCACAGGTCCTTGAGGAGAATGGTCTGGCCGGCTACTGGCCCGGATCCCGGGGTTCCGTCACCCTGACTGCGCTGGCCCTCCGCTTCATGGTGGAGGCGCGGGAGGCCGGCTACCAGGTTGATGAGAAGATCTCCAACATCCTCATCGGCGCCCTGCAGCGTTCCCTGCGATCGGATTCCACCTGGCTCATCGACGGAGCCGCCTTCAGCGAACGCTCCCGGGCCCTCCTGGCCCTGACCCGGGCAGGCCGCTTCAGCCAGGCATACGCCTCTGAGCTGGCACGGAATGCCGACTACCTCGACCTGGAATCCAAGGCCGAAATCCTGCAGTCCTTCGAACTGGGAGGCATTCGGGAAGAGACGAGCCGCAGGAAACTCGCCCGGGATCTCTCGGACGGCGTCATTATCCGCCTCTGGAATGGGAAGGAGAGTTACGGCGGGCTCCAGGATGATCAGGCAAATCAAAATGCGCTCATCCTGCCGTCTGAAACCCGGACCCTCGCCGAGATCACGCGCGCCCTGGCTCATGCCGATCCTCCCAACCCCGACTTCCATACCCTTGTTGATGGACTGATCCGCCTGGGCCGGGATAACGGCTGGGGAACGACCAGCGCCAATGCCGCCGCCCTCGCCGCTTTAAGCGAAGTGCTCACAACTCCGGACCCAAAGGCCCCGCGCCAGCTCATCCGTATGAAAGTCGGCGGCAGGATGCGGGAGATCGAGCTGGGCGGAGACAAGGCGTCGCGGCTCATACACTTCGACTGGAAGGGCGGACTCACCCTGGTTCAGGCTGAGGGAGAGGATCGTCCCGTCGGAGTCCGGGTGGAAAGCCGCTGGGTGGGCCGCGCCCCGGGCGCCGAGGTCCCGGCCGTATCCCGGGGTTTCGTCATCATCCGCGAGTCACTGAGGCTGGACAGGGAAAAGGGTGCCCCGCCCCATCGAAAGGAGCTGGAGAAGCCCGGAATGGAACTGGAGTACTCCGTCGGCGACATCGTTGAAGAACATCTGCGCCTCGTCAATCCGGAGGAGCGGTACTTTGTTGCCATTCTCGCTCCCATCGCTGCGGGGATGGAGCCCCTCAATCCCAATCTCGCAACGGCATCCCACGAGGCCGCGCCCAGCGGAAAGCTCAGCCTCAAACCGACCTACGTCGAGTATCTGGATGACCGGGTGGCCTGGTACTACACCAGCCTTCCCCGAGGTAATTACGATTTCTACTTCCGCACCAGAGCGACCGTCCCCGGGCGTTTCAACCAGCCCCCGGCTGAGTCGCAGCTGATGTACGACGACGCGGTGCGCGGCGCGGGCAACGGCGCCTGGGTCCTGATCTCGGCCCCGGACGCAGGAAAGTAATCGCAATGAGGCTATTCCTCCAGCGATGGCGCCCTCGGCTGTTGTCGATCGACAGGCGGCGGATCATCGTCGCCCTGCTCTGTATGACCCTCCTCGGCGCTGTCCGGATCACCTCCGAGGTCATCAGGCGCGCGCGGCTGATCTCCCCTCCTCCGAGTCGGCTTCTGCTCGATCGTGAACATCGATTTCTCGGCGAGATCGGTGGAGACGACAGCAGGGGATACGGCTACTGGGAACTCTCGGAGATTCCCGATCGCGTTGCCATGGCTACGATTCTGGTCGAGGATCGACGATTCCGCTCCCATCACGGAGTCGATTTCAAAGCCATCTGCCGGGCCGCCTGGCAGAACATCTCGCACGCGGAGGTCATTTCTGGTGCCTCGACCCTGGCGATGCAGGTGGCCCGGATGCAGCACCCGGAAAGGAGAAGTCTTTTCCACAAGGGCATGGAGTCCCTGATTGCCATGGTCCTGACCGCCCGGGAGGGCCGGAACGCCGTGCTCCGCCACTACCTGCGGATCGTCCCCTACGGAAACAGAATCCATGGCATTGCCTACGCGGCGAGGCGCTACCTGGACAAACCGGTGAAGGACCTCAGCTGGGCCGAGGTCGCCTTCCTCGCCGCCATTCCACAATCCCCCTCGAGAATGAACCCACTGAAGCTCGAGGGAAGGAATAGGGCGATCAATCGAGGACTCCGGATCCTCGAACTGCTGCGAGGCCACGGACAGCTCAAGCGCCGGGAGTATCACCTGGCCTGCGCGGAGATCCGGCGGATCGAGATTCCCGAGAAGAAGAAACGACCCATCGAAGCCCTCCACGCGGTCTTTCGCATCCGGGATCTTCTTGATTCAGGCGAGATTCCGGCTTCCGGGCCCATCCTCGGCACGACGATCGATCTCGAGCTGCAGCGGGAAGCAAGCCGCATGGTCTCCCGCGCGCTCAGCCGCTGGGAGAAACTGGGTGCCGGCAACGCAGCTCTCATCGTGCTTGATCGTTTGACGGCCGAGGTCCTGACCTGGGTCGGCTCCGGCGACTATTTCGACGATCTCCATGACGGCGCGATCGACTACGCCCTCGTTCCGCGCTCGCCGGGCAGCACGCTCAAGCCCTTCATCTATGCCGCCGCTCTCGATCGGGGAGTCATCTCCCCGGCGACCATCCTCGATGACCTTCAGCGGGGTCCGGCCGGAATTTCAAATTCCGACCTCAGCTTCATGGGTCCGCTCCTCCCGCGGGTGGCCCTGGCCAATTCCAGGAATGTGCCGGCCGCCAATCTCCTGGCTCATCTCGGCCTTCAGGCGGGCTACCGGATCCTCGAAGACCTGGGGCTGCACGACGGGAGTTTTCCGGCCCGGCAATGGGGTCTGGGCCTCGTCATCGGGAACATGCCCCTCAGCCTGGAAAAACTGATGCAGGCCTACACCAGCCTGGCGGGAGACGGCAGGCTCCGACCGCTCAGGTGGCGGCAGGGTCGAAAGACCATCCCCGGCAAACGGGTCTTCAGCGAGGATGCCGCCCGAGAGATCACCCTTTTCCTCTCCGATCCCATGGCGCGGCTCCCGACATTTTCCAGGATGGGAAACCTGGAGTACCCATTCCCGGTCGCCGTCAAGACCGGGACCTCTTCCGGCTATCACGATTCCTGGACCATCGCCTGGTCACGGCGCTACCTCGTCGGCGCCTGGGTGGGCCATCCCTCCTACCGATCGATGCGACACCTGACCGGGGGCCGCGCCGCGGGCAAACTGGTGCATTCCATCCTGATGCTCCTCCATTCAGACGATGCCGACGGAATGAAGGACGTCGGTTTTCCGCCCCCGCGGGGCTGGGAGGCCGCCTCGATCTGTCCAATCTCGGGCAAGCTCGCCGGCCCGGCCTGTGACCGGGAATTCCTGGAGTACTTTCCCCCGGGCGAAGTGCCCCATGAAAGCTGCGATGTCCATCTCCGCCTGGGAGTCGATCGACGAAACGGATTGCTGGCCACCCGGAGAACCCCTGCCGAAGAAGTCGAAGTCCACAGCTTCGCCGAGCTTCCCCAACGCTATGCCCGCTGGCAGGCCGCTGCGGGAATCCCGACGCCGCCCCGGGAGATCAGCCCCCTTGGATCCGAAGGGCCTTCGTCGACCGCCCCTGATCCGATGCGCCCCGCATCTCATCCTCAGCGGCTGGCGATCGTCTCCCCTCTTCCGGGTGGGAGCTTCTTCCGGGATCCCGAGACGCCGCCCGAGCTTTCGACCCTTCCCCTGGAGGCCGTCGTCGATCCTCCCTCCGAACAGCTCCTCTGGTACATCGACGGCCGGCCCTTCAAGCTCGTGGACAATCCCTACACCGCCCGATGGCCTCTCAGCCCGGGCGTTCACAGCATTCAGATCGCCCTGCCCTTCAGAGACATCCGGTCCAGCCCCGTCCGGATCACCGTTTTCTAGGCTGCGACCCGGCCCTGCCCTCAGTTGCGATTGACCCGCGGGACGTGTAAATCCGCAGCGGGCAGTACCCAGAAGCGGCGCCCGGAGGCAGGAGCGGAAACGGGAACAGAGGCCGGCGCCGGGACCGGAGCCGGAGGGGTCGTGGTTCTTTGAGCGGTATATGGGGTGGATGATCGCGGTTTCTGTTTCTGAAACCGGAGCATGGAGGCCGTGGCCGGAACCTATGCGATCCTTGGATGTTCCGAGTTCTTCGAGTGTGACTCCGCCGCTCAGTTTCACGTTTCGGGACCCAGACCCGTCTCCGGAATCGGTTCCGGCTCCGACTCCTCAGTCCAGGGCCTCTTTACCTGTCATCTCCTCGATGTCGATCCGCCCAATCGTGACGGCCCGGATCGCGCCGGGTTTCAACTGCTCGAGGATGACCTTCTCCGGATCACTCTCCTGCTGGTGGATCATGATCTCCAGAGCCCGCCGCTTCTCCTCCACTTCACTGAGGAAGAAAACCGACCCGCCGAACATGACGCTGCGGTAGGCGTGATCGCATTTGCCGTCGAGATAGCCTAGGTCCTCCACCGCCATGCCCCAGACGCGCGGGTTGGCCCTGAGAATATCGAGCTTTTTCCCCTTTGGCGCACAGTGGAAGTAGAGACACCCTCGTTCTTGATCGAAGCCGTGATTCAGCGTCACGAGGTAGGGCTCATCATCCATGCACATCGACAGCGTGATGTACCGCGTGGATCTCAGAATCCGGTCAAGGGCCGACTGCTCTTTGAATTCCTTGTCATGACGCCTGAGGTGGTATTTCTGCATCGGTGAATTCCCTCCCGGGGCCGAAGTCCCGGAGAAGGCTACCACGGGCGAAACTCGCTCCCACGCTCCAGCTCCGTCCTTCAGTCTTCGTCGGCACCTTTTCAATTTTCCAGGGCGATCCCCAAACCCAAGTCCAATGCCAATCCTGAACCGGATTTCTCGCCCGGCCGTTGTACACTGGACTCATGTTGTTGACCACGATCGTCGTTGCGGTGGCGCTGGGAATTGCGGCCCAGATCATGGCCGAGAGATTCCAGCTCCCGGCCATTCTCCCCCTCCTGCTCCTCGGGCTCTGTTGCGGCCCGGCGGGCCTCGCCTGGTTTCACCCGGAATCCATGGGCTCGCTGCTCGAGGTTATTATCCACCTCGGAGTGGCCATCATCCTCTTCGAGGGAGGACTGTCGCTGGATCAGAAACGACTGGCCCGGGTCGGATCCGAAGTCCGGAATCTGCTGAGCCTGGGGACTATCATTACCGGTGTCGGAGGCGCCTGGCTGGCGCACGATCTGGCCGGCATGTCCTGGGGCGCCGCCGCCCTCTTCGGCGCCATCGTCACCGTCACCGGCCCGACCGTCATCGTCCCCCTGCTGCACCACATGGTGGCGCCGAGAGAGGTCAAGACCATCTTAATCTCCGAGGGTCTCATCATCGATCCGGTCGGCGCCGTACTTGCCTACCTCGTTCTCCAATGGATCGAGCGCGCCGGCATTCCCCTCCGGGAACTCATCTCGGAAGTCGCCGTGCTCGCGGCTGCGGGAATCATCATCGGTTTCGCAGCAGGATCTGCGACACGCCTGATCATCAGAAAACGCTGGATCACCGGCGAACTGAGAAATCTCACGGTTCTTTCACTTCTCCTGCTGGCCTATCTGGCAGCGGAATCCCAGGCCGAACAGTCGGGGATTCTCGCCGCCGTCGTCATGGGTCTCACCGTTTCTGCCTCGGAACTGCCGGACCTCAATTCTCTCAAAGCCTTCAAAGGACAGTTGACAACGCTGGTCATCTCAGTCCTCTTCATCCTCCTGGCGGGCCAGCTGGATGTCACGGCCGTAGAAAAACTCGGCTGGGGCGGACTGGCCGTGGTCATCGGGTTGATTCTTATCGTCAGGCCACTTTCGGTGTTCGCCTCGGTGTGGGGCCGACAACTGGACTTTCGAGCCCGGCTCATCCTGGCGCTGACCTCCCCCCGGGGCATCGTCGCGGCGGCGGTCGCCTCTCTTTCCGCCCGACACCTTTTTGAACTCGGGATCCCGGGAACCGAGACTCTCGAAGGCCTGGTCTACCTGACGATTCTCGTTACCGGCGCCTGGGCCACGGCGATGGCTCTCCTTCTTCCCTGGCTTCTCGGCTACACCCGGGACCCGGCTCGAAGGCGCATTGTTTTGCTCGGCGCCAACGGGCTCAGCGAGGCCGTAGCTCAAGCTCTCAAGGAGACCCGGCGCAGCATCGTCGTCGTCGATGGGACCTGCTGGAGGCTTGATCACTTTCGAAAAGAAGGCTGGGAGGTTGTGTGCGGCGACGCCAGAGAAGCGACGACCTGGGAGGAGGCCGGGGTCGAGCGAGACACCACCGTTTTGTGCCTGACGACCAACGACGAACTCAACCTCATCGCCGCAGAAGAGGTTCGAACGGAATTCGGGGTCGAACATCCCGTGGTCGCCCTCCAGAGGCCGCCCGAGGATCTGGGAAAACGATCCCGAGCCTGGCTTGACCTGCTCGGAGGCGGGGCCGTCGACGTTCCGGGCTGGCTTCGGATGCTCGAATCCGGCAAGGCAAAACTCTGCCTCACCGAACTCGAGAATGCGAGCAGCATGGCAAGCGTGAGAGAGGCCCAACGGGAGGCCGGCGGTCAATTTCTTCCCCTGTTCCGGATCGAGGAAAGGGATCCGCAATTCGGAGTCGGACTCGATGGCCCGCCGGGAGGAAAACTCGCCGCACTCGTCGCCGAAGGCAGGGCGATGGAGCTTCTTGCTGAGAATGGAAAGGGAAGCCCTGAGCCTGAAAACCAGGTAGAAACCAGCGCCTAGGAGAGCGTTTCCGAAATAACGTGTCGCACAAAGGTCGTCGATGCGCCCGGCCTGTAAGGCGCGTTAAGGTAGGCGATGCGGTGCCCATCGGCGAGTTAGCGCAACGCTGCAGGCCGGGATGCAGCGCCGACCGATTGCAAGGGTATTTTGGAAACGTTCTACTCGTGACCACCCCCTGAGATGAATGCTTCTCAGCGGCAATCGGCGCACCTGTCCCTTTGCAACCGGTTGTGAGATCGTCAGGGGAAACTACCGTCCCAGGCGGAGACATCACCACTCTCGAAACCGTCGGAGAAAAAGGGTGGAATCGTGTAGTGGAGAATTTCACCGGAACCCCCAACTGCGAAGACATCGTTGTTCGACGTCCCCCAAACCCCCAGGGGGCTCATTTGGATACCAACCGACATATCGGACCACATCGTGCCGTTGTAATGCACAATCGTCCCGTTGCCTCCGACGGCAAAAACGTCGTCGCTTGCCGAACCCCAGACGCCATAGAGGGTACGGTAGGTATCAGAATCCACGGGAGACCACGACGTACCGTCATAGTGCAGAATCTCTCCGAGACTCCCAACCGCATAGACATCATTGCCCGCTGAACCCCAAACGTCCCTGATGATCATCGTTGTCCCGGATGCCATGGGAGACCACGACGTGCCGTCGTAATGCAGAATCGTTCCGCTGTCTCCGACGGCAAAGACGTCATTGCTCGACGTCCCCCAGACGCCGATGAGGCCCTCCGAAGTGCCCGATGCCATGGGAGACCATGTCTGACCGTCGTCGGATGAATGCAATATCGTCCCGGCGTCCCCCACGGCAAAGATGCTCCAGAGCTCGCCCCATATTCCATTGAGCCCCATCGTCGTGCCGGAGGGCATCGTGTACCAGTTCGATTGAAAATAGTTCACGATCGTTCCATTGGCCCCGACCGCGAAAACATCATCGCTGAAAGCGCCCCAGACGCTTTCGAGCGATTCCGTCGTCCCGGGAGACATTGCTGACCACGTTGAGCCGTCGTAATGAAGGACCGTCCCATCCATCCCGACGGCATAGACATCGTCTCTCGCAAAGCCCCAGACACTTGATAGCATCTTTTCGGTGACGCTGGAGTACATCTCGACCCAGCTTGAGTTGAAGTAGTTCAAGATAATCCCTTCGTCCCCGACCGCGTAGATATCGTTGCTTGCCGACCCCCAGGCGGCGAGGAGGAGCTTCGATGTGCCCGAGCTTATGGGAGACCACGTTGTGCCGTCATAGTGCAGGAACATGCTATTCCATCCGACCGCGTAGACGTCGGTACTTCCCGAACCCCAAACGCCATAGAGACCCGTCGTGGCGGATAGCATATGAGACCATCCCGTGCCGTCAAAATGCAGAATGTCTCCATCAATCCCGACCGCGAAAACATCATCTCCCGCTGAGCCCCAAACGGCACTGAGGAATTCGAGTGTTCCAGAGCTCATGGACGACCATGATGTACCATCATAATGAATGATCACGCCGTTGTCTCCGACCGCAAAGACGTCAGTACCCGACGAACCCCAGACGGCCTGGAGGGAATTAGAGGTGCCTGAAGTCATATCAGACCACGTTGTACCGTCATAGTGAAGAACCTGGCCGGCGGCCTCGACGACGAAGACATCATTGCTCGCTGCACCCCAGACGCCCCGGCCCCCCTGACCCCAATTTCCTATGGGAGACCAGGACGTGCCGTCAAAGTGGAGGATGATTGTGGAGTACTGTCCGCCAACTGCGAAGACATTGTTACTCGACGTCCCCCACACGGCGTAGAGGTTCTCGAAGGTGCCGGACTCCATCGAGGTCCACTCCCAACCGTCGCCGTGCAGGATCGTACCAAGATCCCCAACGGCGTAAACGTCCGACCAGCTTGATCCCCAGATTCCGTTGAGCCTGTTCCCCTGCGGCAGCGGATTCTGCCACACCCACTGCGCCCAACAGGGCGAGGCGACAAGAAACACCAACTCAATACAAGCCAGGACGATGCTTCGCCTCTGATAGGAATACCGCTGACCATCTCGTTCCGACATATTGGCCTCCTTCGAGGAAAGAAAGTTGGCTCTTTCCGTCCTACGAAAGATCTATCGAAAAAAAACTGAGTTTTCCTCAGAGAGAATACGAGGCTCCAGTTCCGAATCCGGTTTGATGGATTGAGGCCCTGAGGGGAATCTCTCCGGGCGTAGCGAGGACGTCCAGCACTTGATCGACGCCTCTTGCCGGCTCACAAGGGTCCAAATAAGGGGACCTCCCCCTCCGGCGTAGTTGATCGTGGTAGGCTGGACTGGATGAGAGAAAGGAAATCACGATCCTGTCCTACACGATCCGAGGAACAGTCTTCGAAAAAGGTCGATTGAGTTTTGAGCACTGAGGCCAGGGCGCCGGCGCCGCTCCTCCTGTCGATCCTCAACCCCATCCGGGTGGACGCCACCTGTCGTCCGGGTTCTTCCCTCGACCCGATGTATTGAGTCCGGGAGTCAGCGATGGCAATTAAGGGTGGACGATCAAATTTCTGGTTCACGGCGGCCATGGTGGTCTTCGTCGTCCTTGTTCTGAAATACCAGGATACGGACTTGTTCCAGTCGTGTATGAAGTTTCTCTTCAACCCCGACAACTCGATTGCCCTGCCGCCTTTCTGGCAGGAGTATCGGCTCCTGATCATGGGCCTTCTCTTCCTTGCGCTCCTTGTCTATTATCGACCGCTCTATGGCTCCTGTCGGGATCTCGTGGCCCTGTATAAAAACAGTCCGGCGGATGATCTGAGGCCGGAGCTTTCCGTCATCGAAGCCGCCTGGCTCTATCGACGGAGTAAGGCACAGTGCCTCGTGGCATGGATCATTGAACACTGTTCCCGGGGCGCCCTTCTCCTCGAATATCGGAAGGGTATGAATCCGTGGTATCTCCGCAGGGGACCGACCCCGCCTGTGGAGGCTGTAGACCAGCAGAGGATCGAGGCCCTTTTCCAAAATGGCGAGTCCCTTCGCCTGTACGCGCCTCTTTCCGAGCCGGAGCCACAGGTGCAACAGCTCGCCGATCAGCTCGCCGGGGAGATTTGGTCGGCAGACACTCTCGAAATCACGAAGCGACCGAGCAGCCTGCCCGCGTGGCTCATCTTCCTTGTGATGCTTGCGGAGATCCCCTTTTTCATGGCGAGTCAGAGCCATGCGATGCCGGCGACCCTGGTCGTGACCCTCTTTTCCGCTGCGCTTTGTGGTCTGATCGCCTATGTCGTGTGTGATCAGTTTCCGGTGTTCTTCAGTGAATCCAGGGTTCTGGCGTGGATCAAGCTCGCTGTGGTTGGTCTCTTTGCTTTCTTCGGGCACTGGATCATGTTGCATGGCGGGACGAGCATTTCCTGGTCGGCGACGATGCTCTTCCCGGATCTTGTCTCGGTATTGATCGTGATTGTCTACCGACTTCCGCCGCTGCCGAAAAATACCGAAGTACTGAGGAGAATTATCGGCTATACGAAGTTTCTCAGTGCCGAAAGCCATATGATCCGGGAGGAAGAACTGCCGTGGAGCCTGGGTCTGGGCCTCTATGGGGATCTCATCGAGGCGCACTTTTATTATGAGGCGACGTCTCTGCCCGCATGGCTGCACAACGAGACCGGTGAAGAGCTCCAGGCGCTGATGAGCTTGCTCCATCAGACTCTGGCTCAGCAGGTCAACATCGCCGTCTACGGAGAGATGGATTCGAAGAGCAGGCTCAGTACCGGCGATAAGGGTTGGCACCATTGAGCTTTAGCTGCCATGTCACGAAGCTCACAATGTTTGAACTTGCCGTGGCTGATTCGGCAGCACGTCGGCTTCAGGCCACTCAGCTGCAAACCTGAGGGCCAATATGTCGAGCGCTTTCCGGAACTCACCATCAGTTTGTTGCGCTTGACTTTAAGGATTACCATCCCTTCTACAAGTTTTTTTTGGGCGGGAGGGGGCCTCTACGCCGAACCTGTGAGGCTCGAATCCGGGGATTGAAGAGGACCGGCACCTCGGGCCGGAGCAGACATGAGACAGGAGCCGGAGCGGAAGACCGAGACCGGGGCCGGAGCGGGAG
>JANTFG010000026.1 GCA_024763555.1 Thermoanaerobaculales bacterium | reverse complement strand
GTCAGATCATCCCTTTGAGCCATTTCCCGTGCCCGGTGCGCGTCAATTGCATTGACCACCGAAGCCGAAATGGTCTGCGCAAAAATATCCAACAGCTCCCGGTCTGAATCCCGATATCCCTCCCCTCCAAGGTGGTTGAGGAGCTCAATCACTCCGATCGCCTCTCCGGCGACTCGCAGTGGAGTACAGAGGAGGCTCTTGACTTCAAAATCAATACCAAGACCCGGACCTTCGACAAACAGTGCGTCCTTTGCCGGATCACTGGACATATAGGGCTCCCCGGTCTCATAGACCCGACCAGCAACACCGGCGTCGACCGGCAGGCGGAGACCGAGGATCTCTTTCGAACGCGCCCCAAAGCAGGTGACCAGCGCCAATTCGCAGGGACTGGCCTCTTCCCCGGCGGAGTCCAGGATCGGCTCGTCCAGAAAAATCGACCCCGCCTCTGAAGGCACAAATTCATTGGCTCTCCGGAGGATGTCTACGAAGACGTGGACGAGATCAAAGCCATCCTGAGTCTCCGAAGATGCATGTCCCCGCCTCAGAAAATGGCTCAGTTCGGCGTTCGTAATACAGCTGATCTTCATCTGGACTCAGTCATCCCCCTCGAGAAAATCAGGACTCATCCTTCGGATCGTCCGATTCTTCCTGACCGCTTCGAACGGAGTCCTTAAAGTTCTTGATGCCTTCGCCAAGGCCCTTGCCGAGTTTCGGAAGCTTGTTGACGCCGAAAATCAACACGACGATCACCAGCAGAATTAACATTTCGGGAAGACCGATACTACCGAGCACGATGCACCTCCTCAGTCGACTCAGTCTAACACCGCGAGCTCGAAATCCCGCACTTCCTTTCCCGGTTGGAAGTGGATCCTTCCGGACTGAGCTACACTATGCGCCCCGGCTTTGCCGGGATGGAGGAGACATGACCTACGATCTCGAATACCAGTTGGAATACCTGACGAAGGGATGCATCGACGTCATCCCCCGGGACGAACTCAAAGCCCGCCTTGAGGCCTCGATTGCCGGCGGTGAACCTCTGACCGTCAAGGTCGGTTTCGACCCCTCCGCGCCCGATCTCCACATCGGTCACACCGTGGTGATCCGAAAGATGCGCCATTTCCAGCAGATGGGCCATCGGGTCGTCTTTCTCATTGGAGACTTCACCGGTCTGATCGGGGACCCGACCGGCAAGAAGGCCACCAGGCCTCAGCTGACCGAAGCAGAGATCCAGGCCAACGCCGAGACCTATCGTCGTCAGATCTTCCGTCTGCTCGACCCCGAAACCACCGTCATCGACTTCAATTCCCGATGGCTGGGCGCATTGAGCTCCGCCGACTGGATCCGCCTGGCAGCTAAGGTCACCGTGGCCCAGATGCTCGAGCGCGATGATTTCAGGAAACGCTACGAGGCTCAGAAACCCATCGCCCTTCATGAGTTCCTCTACCCTCTGGCCCAGGCCTATGATTCGGTCATGCTCGAATGCGATGTCGAACTCGGGGGAACCGACCAGCTCTTCAACCTCCTGATGGGCCGCCACCTCATGCGGGAGCAGGGCCTCAAGCCGCAGATCGTCATGACCCTTCCTCTCCTGGAAGGCCTGGATGGGGTCGAGAAAATGTCCAAGAGTCTAGGAAACTACATCGCGGTGGAGGACGGCCCGGTCGAGATGTTCGGAAAGATCATGTCGATCTCGGACGAGCTGATGTGGAAGTACTGGCTGCTCGTGACCGACTCCATGCCCGAAGAGGTGGAGGCGATGAAGAAGGCCGTTGCAGCGGGTGAAAGGCACCCGATGGAGGTCAAGAAAGAGCTGGCCCGGAGCATCGTTGCCGACTTTCATGATGAGGAGGCCGGAAAGGCGGCCGAAGAGGAATTCAACCGCGTATTTTCGTCCAGAAGACTCCCCTCGGAGATCCCGGAGAAGGAAATTTCCGTCGAGGGCGAGTCCATTCTGCTCTCGAAGCTGATGGTTGAGGCCGGTCTGGCGCCATCCAATTCCCAGGCACGGCGACTGATCTCACAAAATGCCGTCCGCCTGGACGGGGAGGTCATTTCGGATCCCAAGGCACAGGTCGACACCGGCTCGAAGGACGGCCCACTCCTTCAAGCCGGCAAGCGGGGTATCGCGCGGATTGTTTTCTCCGCGAAGGCCTGACGCGCAGCTCAGAAAACAGGGATGAACGATTTCAGGTCTCGGGCTCGGTGAGTCCACCATGAGCGAGCGGTTTCAAAAGAGGGAGAAGGCCTCCCCTTCTCTCGATTCCCCCGGATCACCTTCCGGATTCCCGAAGCCGCTCCTCGAGTTTCCGCGTCTCGGGATGACCCACTCCAAGGACCTTCTTCCGACCATCAAGCGCCTTCCGGTAGGACCGCAATGCTTCAGACTCCCGTCCAAGCTTCTCCAGAGCTTTTCCGATCCTCACAAGGGTATTGAGGGTATATGGGTTACCCGCACCGAGGACCTCCGTCTTTCGGACCAGCAACTCGCGAAGAATTCTGAGTCCTTCCGCCGGCCGCCCTGAAGCCACCAGGTTCCTTGCCAGACCCTCCTCGAGTTCCATCGTGATCTGGTGCTTCTCGCCAAGGGTCTCGCGGGCAACCGGCAGTGCAGCATCGATCAACTTCCGTGCCTTTTCATTCTGACCGGTCTCGTTGTAGAGTTCGGAAAGATTGAAGCGGTTCAGTAATGTCATCGGGTGGGCAGGACCAAGACGAGCAGAGATGTCGTGAATCAGCCGAAGGTATCGTTTCTCAGCCTCCCCTTCCCGGCCAACAAGTTTGAGAAGATTGGCGATATCTCCATCGAGAACCCAGAGCTTCCCCATATCCGGTTGTGCCTGGGCAGCCAGGCTTCGCCGCGCCTCCTCGTAGAGTTGAAGGGCACGATCGTAGTCTCCCAGCTCCTGACAGACATTGGCCAGGTTGCTCTTCACGGCAGCGACACTGGCGCTTTCCGGCCCGTACTCCCGAAGGGAGATCGGCAGCAGTTCTTCCAGATCGGCCCTCGCCCTTTTCAACTTCCCCGCCTGGGCCATGACGGTGGCCAGCTGGACCCGGGTCGAAAGGACGTTGGAATTGACTCGGGAACTCGTCTGAAGATAGAGTTCTTCCGATCTTTTAAGGGCCTTTTCCGCTTCCTCGAATCGGCTCTGATCGCAAAGGATTCCACCGAGAATCAGCTGCGAGCGGGCCATCTCCGCGCTCGTGGGCACACCGGAGTCGATGACCGTGCGAATTTCAGCCTCGGCGCGCTCCAGCTGCCCGAGTTTTTCACAGGCACCGGCGATGAGATTGGTCGCCCGATTTCGAGCAATATCCCACTCTTCTCCCGGCGGCAGCCTGCGGCGGATCCTCTGCGCCTCCACAATGGACTTCTTCACCTCCCCCTGATGCTCGAGCAGCTCGACGTGGCTCAACTCGGCATCGAAACGAATCTCCGCAGGGATCTTCGCGTCTTCCGGAGGCCTCAGAAGGAGTTCGGCCGCCTTTTCCGTTTCGCCCAATGCAAGGTAGGAACGGCCAAGAGTTGTCCGCAGGGCCAGCGCAGCCGAAGGATCAAGGGAGCGCCTTCTCTGAAGTCGCATCGAGGCCTCGTCGAGGAGATCAAGGACCCTGGTCTCCCGGCCCTTGCGGACGGGAGATGCCGCCGAGAGCATATCCTGGAGCAGGGAACTGATTTCAGTGGCAACTTTCTTTTCTCGCCGGATTTTCTTCTCCGCGCGGCGACTGAGGTGAGTCTGCAGCAGAGCCCCTCCGGTCACGAGGAGCAGGAGAGATGCCAGCGCGGCCTGGAGCCCCCTCCGGATTCGACGGGCGGGGGCCTTTTGAATCTGTCGGAGCAGGGCGACGACCTCCGCGGCACCGGGCCGGCCTTCGGCTTCGGCGGCCAGCATCCGGGATACGAGTTTCCGAAAAGCCCGGGGAGTCGAGTTCAGGCCGGAAAGAAGCGGAGGCCCGGACAGCATTGAACGAAGCTGATGGAGATTCTCCGCCGGAAAGGGATAGGCGCCCCCTGTTGCAATCCTGAAAAAGAGAACACCGAGGGCCCAGATATCCGAGGCCGGGCCGGACAGGCCCTCGAAAAGAAGCTCGGGTGCCGAGGAGAGGGGCGTGACCTGTTCAGCCGGACTTTCTCCGCCGGTCGGCGAGATGTGGCCCGCGCCAAAATCCATCAGAACGGCACCCTTTTCCCGATCGAGGGTGACATTTGAGGCCTTGATATCTCCATGGGTGATTCCCGCCCGGTGGACGGCGTCCAGCGCCTGCGCCAGCTGGAGCATAATTCCCAGCTTTTCCTCCCATGACATCGCCACGGTGCGGGTGAATCGCGCCTCCAGCGACTCTCCCTCAAGCAGGTCGGACCAGAAACCTGCCGCACCGTGGTAGACATCGGCGCCGTGAATCGCCAGCACATGCGGGTGCCGGATCCGGGCAAGACGGCGAGCCTCAGCCAGGAAACTCAGCTGGGAGCCGTGACTCAGGCTGTGGAGCAACTTGAGGGCCACGTCCCGGTCGAGGACCGGATCCGAGGCCCGGAAGACCCGACCGAAGGATCCCCGCCCGATCTCTTCTTTCAACTCCAGTCTGCCCCACCGCCCACCAAATGGAAGGTCCTGATGTACCGAAACATCCTTCCTCCCGGATGAGAGAATCCGGGAGAGCTTCTCGATCTTCAGCATCCCTTCGAGCGCGGCTTCGGTATTTTCCACTCCACCAAGATGCTCCTCGAGGCTCTCGCCGTCGGCGATGGCACGAGCCAGATCGAGCAGCTTCTCGTCCCCCCCGGTACTCATCAGCTCATCTCCTCCGCCAGCTTCAGCAGGGCGCGGCTGACCAGCATCCGTGCCGCATCCGCGGAGGATTTCTCCAGTGCGGCCGCGATCTCGGCATAACTCAGGCCGAACTCCAGGCGAAGAATGACCGCCTCCCGGGTCTCCGGCTTGAGAGAGTTCAGTGCTCGCTCATAGTCGAGAAAAAGCCCGATATCCTCGTCGCCATGGGGAGAGACTTCGGCGGCGACAGCCGCCTCGGCGCCCTCCAGGGAGAGCCTGGGGCTCCGGTGCTGGGGACGGCGGATCTCACGTCGAACGGCATTGAGCAGCACGGTTCGCAGGTAGGCCAGCATCGAGCCGGCACGCTCAAGCTTCAGCTCCTTCACGCGGTCCAGGGACTTCATCAGGGTCGTCTGGACGAGATCGTCGGTTTCGGCTAAAGAGCGTGCGGAGGACGGAAGTCGCCCATGGGCCCATCTTCGCAGCAGGGGAATGTAGAGTCGAGCGAATTCCTCCCTGGCTTCAAGATCACCGTCCCGGATGCGATCAACCAGGACAGCCGTGGATTCCAGACCCTCGCTGAAACATCGTTCTTCAGTCATATTCTCTTTTCTTATTCTAACCCCGAATGCAGAGATGTTCGCTTTTGCCTTCCCCGGTGCTTCTATCAGTAGAGCACCACGAAAAGGTCGCTTGAAACTGGAGGCAAGAAAATGAAACAGATCACACTCGCAATCGTCCTTTTTTTCTGTGCACTTGGAGTGCCCGGCGCTTTATACGCCGCCTATCCCAACGCTGACATCCCCTGGTGGATCAACAGGATTGACACCACAAGAGACGTCGATGAAGGCCTTTCCATCGCCTATGATCCCGTCAACCGGAGAAGCTTTATCACCTACCACGACACAACGACCGATCAGCTCTGGATTGCGATCAGCGTAGATCAGGACGGAAACTGCGGTCCCGACAACGCCTGGTACTGCATGGCACTGGATGACACCGGCTCGGTGGGGCAGTACAGCTCGATTGATGTGATCCCGGATCACAACGCAATCGGCGTATCGGATTATTACGTCAGCTATTTTGATTCCTCGAATGAAAGTCTGAAATACGTCGAGGGTCTCTGGAAGGATCCTGCTAACAACACCCATTTCGCCCATACGATTGCCACCGGCAACACCGGCATCGGCGGCGTTTCGATCGGACTCCATTCGAAGGTCAAGCTGGACAGCTCCGGCGCCCCTCATATCGCCTATCAGATCCGTCGCCTCCTGGGCAACGAGTCCGTCTATTATGCGAGTTTCACCGGCGGGTTCCAGGGAGGCGAAAACTGCGGCGAGGGCGCTGTGGAGAATCAGTGGATCTGTGAAGAAGTTGCTCTTGCCGAGGGTGTCGGCGCCGACATTTCCTTAGACCTCGACTCAAACGACAAACCCCACATCGCCTATTATGATTCCAATCTCGGCTACCCCCTGGTGGCCATCAAAACGACCGCGAAATCCACGCATGATCTCACCGGTTCATGGGTCATCTGGACGGTACAGAAGGGATCGACGGTCACCGGGCCATCAGTCTCCATCTGGGTCGATTCCGGCGACGCCGATCACCTTGCCTATTACAATGAGACCGACGGAACACTCGAATACGCCTATTATGTCATCAGCGGAGGCAACTGCGGATTCTCCAGCCAGAGTATGCACTGGGAGTGGCAGTGCGACTGGATCGATGATATGGGCAGCGTCGGCTCCGGACCGATGGGAATCGCCATTGACGGAGACGCTCTCGATAACCCGGTCATTGCCTATGAGGACGCGAGCTCCGATCTTGGCCCGACGCGTCTGAAACTGGCCCGTCCCTATTCCGCGATGAGCAACGTTACACCCAACTGCGGCCCGAACGGAGGCCTCTTTTATGAGTGGTTCTGCGAGGCACTCGACGACGGAGGCCTCTACACCGATGAAGCTTCATCGATTGCGATGACCTCCAGAAAGGGTCTGATGAGTATCGCCTATCACGAGAATGATCACTACCCCTATCCGGCTGAGGGAAATCTCAAGACCGCATTCGAACCCGGGAATCTCATCTTCTCGGATGATTTCGAATGCGGGAACACCGACGCCTGGACCTTCGTTTCACAGTGATGTGGATGCCCCAGGCGAAACGTCACAGACATCTGGTGTTTCCGGCCGGTTCTCAGGATCGAAAATGAAAAAGGGCGGCGCCTGAAGGCGCCGCCCCTATTTCATCATCTTGCGCCGGATCAGACGCAACCGGTCGGTTTGGGCAGGCCGGCGATCTTACAGGCGCCCTTGGCCGGGCCGGAGGGGAAAAGTTCATAGATCGTCTTCAGTTTGAAGCCCGTCTCCTTCGTCACTTTCCGGATCATCGGCGCCACACCGAACTGCAGGAAATACTCCCTGAGGTAGTTGACCACCTTCCAGTGGTCCTCGGTCAGCTCATCCACACCCTCGGTTGTCGCAAGGGCCCTGGCAATCGCCTCGTTCCAGACTTCCGGCTCCTGCATGAAACCGTCTTCGTCGACCTCGATCGTTCCACCTTCGAATTCAAATGTTGACATCTTCAAACCTCCTTGTTTTTCCGGGAGTCTCCTCCCAATTTCTAACCTGGTTTCTATTTCCCAATCTCGATCAGCTGCACGCCGTCGGTCTCTGCGCGATCCATTGCTTTTAGGAACTCTGGAGTCGGCCGATGCCCGAGCCGGGTTGCCCGATCCATGTAAAAGCGGGCCTCCTTCGCATTTCCCTCGGCCAGCAACCCGACCGCAAGGAAGTAATTCGCAGCCGGGTGATCCGATTCGATCTCCAGGACTCTGCGATTGCATTCCACCAGCGCTTCGGAATCTCCGAGGTAGAGATGGGCCTGACCCATGTTGAAATGAACCAGGGGAAGGCCGGAGTCCAGTTCAGCCGCGATCTTTCCCGCCTCAAGTGACTCCTCGAAACGCCACTGCATCAGAAGCACGCCCGCAAGATTGACCCAGGCCTGCACCAGGGAGGGCTCAAGCTCCACCGCCTTACGGTATGCCTTTTCCGCCGAAGTCATCTTCGCGACATCGCTGTAGGCCAGTCCCAGATTGAAACAGGCGACAGCCGAGTCCGGCTTCTCCTCCAGCCTCTTTTCCCAGCGTCTGATTCGGTCGCCCGGCGTCTGTCCTGTTCCCATCGCTTCTTCTCCTTTGAATTCTCCTGCAACAACGGGCATTTCGGCCCTCCTTTCAACCTTCCTCTGCAAGCCTGATCTCTTCCCTGAACTCTTCGAGAAGTTCAGGCCGATGTTCATCGATCAACTCCAGGGCGGATAACACCTCCGCCCTCAAACCCGGATCATCCAGAGCATTAACCAGCATGCCGAGGAAGGGCTCGGCCACCCCGGGCGCCCTGAGGGCGATCTCGGCCATCGCTGGAATGACATGAAGACCGTTTGTAGCCGACTCATCGTTGAGCGCCCAGGCGAAACGACGCATCAGCTCCAGGCCCTGCTGCGGGTGCTGCTCAGCCGCGCACCCGAGTGCCACCGCGGCTCTGTGCCTGATCTCCGGGGCCTCGTCCCAGAGCCGCCCGAGAAGATGGCGAAGGAGGCCGGGACGCTCTTTGGTCAAAACCCCGACCTTCTCCATCTCTCCCTGATGCAGCAAGTCCATCATCTTCTCCTTCACGCCCGACAGGCGACTTTCCGCCGCTCCGGCACCTTGATCTCCGATGGTGCTATTGCCCTGATCCAGTCCGGTGCCCCCAGGGCATGGACGTGGAGATAGGAGGCCCAGACTCTGTCTTTCACGATTCCATCGTGAATCCCATCCAGACCCTTTCCCCTCTCGAGTTCGCAGACGGCACGCTCGGCATCACGGCCGCCGACGACCCGTGAATAGTGAAACTCGTGACCCCTCAGCTCGGTGCCCACCTCATACCAGGGGTTGTCTCTCATCACCTGAGCCGCCACATAGCCGTGCCCCTGGGGTTTCGGCGTCTGTTCAACCACGAGATCGAGAACCCCGGCCATGGGGAAAACCCCCTCCTCCTTCCGCAGGCTCCGCGCAAGCACCATCAGGCCTCCACATTCCGCATAGATCGGCAGACCCTCGCGGGCGGCTCGCGGGAAATCCCGGCGAACGGCACCGCTCTCGGCCAGACGCTCCGCATGAAGTTCCGGGAAACCGCCCCCCAGGTAGAGAAGATCACAGTCTGAGGGCAACGGCTCTCCGGCCAGAGGAGAAAAAGAACAGATTTCTCCACCCGCGGCCTCAAGCGCTTCGAGGTTCTCGCGATAGTAGAAACAGAAGGCCTCGTCCTCGGCCACTGCTGCCCGGAATGGCGCCGCCGCCCGAGGGAGGTCGAGCTTCGGAAACTCCACAGCAAGGGTCTGCTGTCTAGCGATGTCGAGAACCCCCTCAAGGTCGACCGAAGCGGCGACCGCCTCCGCGGCCGCCTCGATCGCCCGGATTGCTGCGGGATGATCCCCCGTCGTCACGAGGCCCAGGTGCCGGCTCGGCAGCAGATCTGAGCGACTCATGCGCGGGATGGCCCCAAGAACCGGAACCCCGGTCGACTCTTCGACGGCCTGACGGATCAGTTTCTCCTGGCGGAGGGTCCCGACTCGATTGAGGATCACTCCTGCAATATTCAGTTCCGGGTCCAGGACACGACAGCCCAGCACCTGGGCCGCCAGAGTCCGCGTCGTTTTCGTGGCATCCACGACCAATAGAACCGGAGCGCCGATCGTCTTGGCGAGTTCCGCCGTTGAATGGGTGCCTTGAACATCCATCCCGTCATAAAGCCCGCGATTGCCTTCCACCACGATCAGGTCGGCATCATGCAGCTTTTCCAGGGAAAGGCCGATGCCCCCGGGGCCGATCATCCAGGTATCGAGATTCCTGGCCGGGCGCCCGGCGGCCAGGCCCAGCCAGGCGGTATCGATATAGTCCGGCCCCTTCTTACAGGCCGCAACTTCCACCCCCCTCGCCTTCAGCGCCCCGATCAGCCCGAGACTGAGCAGGGTCTTGCCTGAGTCTCCCGAGAGACCGGCGACGACGAGGCGGGGCTGAAGCATCCGCCAGCTCCCCTAATGGCCCTCGATATAGCCGCAGGGACATTCATCCCAGCACTTCTTGCAGCCGTCACAGGTCCCGAGACTGATCTGATAGTAGCTTCCCGGAGTCACTTCGGGGAGTTTCTTGAAACAGTTATTCTGACAGTACATCCAGCAGTTCTCACAGGCAAAGCAGAGACCGCAGGACATGCAGCGGGTCGCCTCGACCAGCGCCTGCTCCTGCGTGATTCCGAGGTCCACCTCATCGAAGGGATGTGCCAGACGTTCCTCAGGAGAGAGCAGCTTACGTTCGACAGGAAGCCGGGACTCGTAGAAATCCAGCTTCATCTTTTCCGGGCCGATCGGAGGTCTTAAATCCTCCTGCGGAAGATCCCTGCCTCGAAGCGAGGCGTCAATTGACTCGGCAGCCTTCCGGCCCTGGCCGATGGAGATTGTTGCCAGGCCGAGACCCAGCACATCGCCTCCCGACCAGATGCCCTCGACCGGGGTGCGACCCCACTCGTCCGAGGAGAGCCATGAGCCCTCCAGGGGAATATCGGAGCCCAGAGACTCCCAGTCCGGCTGCTGGCTGACCGCCATGATGACGGTGTCGCACTCCAGCTCGAAGGTTTCTCCCTCAATCGGTTCGGGTCGCCGCCTTCCGCTTTCATCCGGCTCACCCAGCGCCATTCGCTGGACGAGCATTCCCGACACGCCGCCATCCGCGTTCCGCAGAATCTTAATCGGCGCCGCGAGATATTCCAGGCCGATATTCTCCTCCAGAGCTTCCTCGATCTCCCGCTCAATGGCGGGCATCTCCGTCCGCGTGCGCCGATAGAGGATCGTGACCTCCGCCCCCATTCGTTTGGAGACGGCAGCCGAATCGGCCGTCAGCCTCTTGCAGACGCGGGCGGCGTCGACGGCGGTGTCTCCACCGCCGATGATGACCACATGCTCTCCCACCTCAAGTTCCCCGCCTTCGTTGGCGCGGTTGAGGAATTCCGTCCCGGCATAGACCCCGGGGCCATCCTCTCCGGCGATCCCCATCTTGCGACCCTTGTGGGCACCGATGGCAAGGTAGATCGCACTGAATTCCTTCCGAAGTTCATCCAGGCTGATATCACGGCCGACCGCCGTTCCGCACTTCAGCTCAACCCCGAGGTCGAGAATCCGCTGGATTTCTCCATCCAGGATCTCCCTGGGCAGACGGTAGACCGGGATGCCATAGCGAAGCATCCCCCCGGCTTTCGGAAGCGCTTCAAAGACGGTGACGGCGTAAGCCCTTCGTGCAAGCTGATAGGCGACCGAGAGCCCGGAAGGTCCCGCTCCGATGACCGCCACCTTTTCGAGACCTTCGGCTCCTTCGAGTTTTTCCAGCTTCAGACCCCGTTGGAGGCCCCAGTCCCCGATGAAACGCTCCACGGAATTGATCTCCACCGATTCGTCTTTTTCTCCCCGGTTGCAGTGATCCTGGCAGGGGTGGGGACAGACACGGCCCATGACGGCCGGGAAAGGATTGGTCTCCACCTCGAGCTTCCAGGCCCGATCGCAGGCCTCCTCCAGACTCATGCCGGTTTTCTCCCGTTCGGCGATGAGTTTCAGCCAGCCGCGGATATCATTTCCCGAGGGGCAATTCCCGGCACAGGGAGGAAGCTTCTCCACATAACTCGGGCGCAGGGGGGAGATCTCGGTTCCACTGGTGCCGCCCGCCGCGGCGTACCGCGATGCGGAGTGTTTCCTGCGCTTGTCTTTCTTCTTCAGAAGGGCCATCTTGATCCTCCATCGCCCCCCGGGGCCGAACTAGCCGTAGGGGTACAGGTTCTTTTTGAAATTCTCGAGCTGGCCGAGAATATGATCGTGTTTCTCTTCGTCGATAATCAGATATTCAAGAAGCGCCTTCTGGACGAAAAAGGAGCATTCCTCCTTGAGCTCTTTCGCGATCTCGATGGTCTCCCGCTCGACCTGGTCGTGCGCCTCGATGGCATCCCAGACCTCGGCGAGTTCATCAGGAGTCAGGTTCACCGGCGTCGTCGTCAGAGAATCAATGAGAAACTGCTGGACGCGGTGGTGCTGGGTCGAGTCGTTGCGGATGATCTCAAGAATCTGCCGGATCAGCGGATTCCCGGTCTTCTCCATCAGCTCGGCCATGGTTTCGATCGCTTTGCGCTCAAGAGACTGCCAGTGTCGGAGGGTCTCGACGGTCTTCGCGATCCGCTCGGGCCCTTTCATTTTCTTCGATGCCATTTCAACCTCCGCTTCGGGTGGAATATTCGGGTAAGAAAACAGGGGACCGGGGGACACCCGGTCCCCCCTGTCAACAACACGCTCAACCCTCCTGCGTCTCTTCGGAAGGCAGGGTAATGTACGAACCGCCAAAATAGCTGTAGACGCAGCGACCCGAGTCGATCAGCGAACGAATCGCCTTCTTGCACAGCTTCTTGTCGACGTTTTCGTCGCCGAATTTTTCAATCATGGCCTTGGTCAGATCCATGGCCTTGAGGTTCTTCTTGCCCTTGGTCACGGTGACCAGTTCAAGCATCGCCTCCGCAACTTCTTCGATCTCGGGTGTACTCATCTCGACCTCCTAGTGACGAATCTGGGTCGTCCGGTTGTAGGTCTCGCCGGCATGTTTGAAATCGTCAATGACCAGAGGACTGAAGGGAATCTCAGCCAGCTCGAAGAATTTCGGCCAGCCGATTCTCTCGATCCACTCGCCCATACGCTCGTGCTTCCGGGCGCCTGCAGCGTAGACCTCGATGATTTTCTTGACCGCATCAACGACACCGGGCCAGCGCGGCGGCTCATTGGGAATGAATGGAATGACCAGCTTGGAGAACATGGGTTTGGAGCGGGCGTTGGAGACCTTGCCGCCGACCCAGATGGAAATCCCGTCGGTTTCCGCGTTATTGATCTGCATGGCCGGGCACACGGTGTAACAGTTGCCGCAGTACATGCACTGTTCCTTCTCGACCTCCACGGAGGCCTTTCCATCCACGGTCGCCGGACGGATGGCGCCCGTCGGACATGAGGACACCAGGGTCGGGACCTCACACATCTTCGGCAGATCGTCGTGGTTGATGGTTGGCGCCGTACGATGGATTCCGAGGACCGCGATATCCGAGCAGTGGACGGCGCCGCACATGTTGAGACAGCAGGCGAAGGCGATCCGCAGTTTCGCCGGCAGATCCATGCTGGTGAAGTGCGGATAGACTTCATCCATAATGGCCTTGACCACCCCGGAGGCGTCGGTGGCCGAAGAGTGGCAGTGAACCCAACCCTGCGTATGCACGATGTTGGAGATGCCGTTCCCGGTTCCACCGACCGGGAAGCCGTACTCCTGAAGTTCCTTTTTCAGAGGCTCAATATTGGCCTCGTCGGTCAGCAGGAACTCGACATTGTTGCGACTGGTCCACCGGAGATGACCTCCCGTGTACTTGTCGGCCAGATCCGCAAACTTACGGATGGTGACGATACTCAAGAGACGCGGGGAGCCCGCCCTCACTGTGAAGAGCTTGTCCCCGGATTCCGCCACGTGCACCATGACGCCCGGTTGCAGAATTTCGTGATACTTCCATTTTCCGTAATTTGCCTTGACGATCGGCGGCAGGAACTGCCGGTAATCCGGGGGGCCGATGTCGGTGATTCTTTGTGTAACCATGAAGTCTCCTCCCTACTCGTCCTCTTCTTCGAGTTCATCCTCGAAGAAGATGTACGGATTTGTTCTTGGGTGGGCGATCATCTCCGGGATGGGCTCGAGACCGATCTCGTCTAGGAAATTCGCCAGCCCGACGCGCTGAATGAACTCGCCGATCCGTTCCCTGTTCTTGCCGTATTCACCCCAGAAATCCCAGAGGGCCTCGGCCAGTTCCTTGAGGTCCTCGTAACCCTCTTCCATCTCCAGGAATGGTACGAAGACTGTTGCCAGCAGGGCGCCGCCGATGATCGGCGCCTTGGCGCCGATGAGGATGGTGGCCCCGCGTTCCTTGCCCGGGCTCAGGGCCTTGGGCATGACATTGATGCAGTGCATGCATTTGACGCAGTTGGAATTGTCGATCGAAATTGTCTTGCCGTTCCAGCTGATGCACTTCGTCGGACAGAGCTCGCATATTTCGGCCTCGATATCGACCCCGTTCTTCGCGTAGTTTGCAACCTCATCCTGGTTGATCTGGATATTGTCTTTCCAGGTTCCGATGACCGACATATCCGAGCGCGCAATCGAGGCAACACAGTCGTTCGGACATCCCGAGAACTTGAACTTGAACTTGTAGGGAAAAGCCGGCCGGTGCAGCTCATCCTGGAATTCCTGGGTAATGTCATAGCAGGCGTCCAGGGTGTCGTAGCAGGCCCACTCGCAGCGGCCGGGACCGACGCAGCAGCTGGGCGTCCGAACATCCGAGCCTGAGCCGCCGAGATCGAAACCCGCCTCGGTCAAATCGGCAAAACAGGGCTCGATCGCCTCGGTTGTGGATCCCAGGAAGATCATGTCGCCGGTCGATCCGTGCATGTTGGTCAAACCCGAGCCGTGCTTCTCCCAGATGTCACAGAGAGTCCTCAGGGCCTCGGTGTTGTAGAACCAGCCGGAGGGCTGGTTCACCCGATAGGTATGGAATTCCTTAACTTCCGGGAATTCCTCCGGTGAGTCGGAATAACGTCCGATGACGCCTCCGCCGTAGCCCATGACTCCCACAAGACCGCCATGTTTCCAGTGACTGATCTTGTCTTCGTAGGACTTCTCAAGTTGTCTGAGAGTATCCCGGGCCATCGGATTGTCCGCACTCTTCTTGATCTCCGTGACGAAACTCGGCCACGGACCCTTCTCCAGCTCTTCAAGAAGGGGAATTTTCAGATCTTTCGTTGCCATGGTATCTCCTTTCACTCTGTTTCCCTAAGGCATTCATTGCATTTTCTACTTCACACGATCACATCAAAGTGGATAGATTCGACCAGAACTTTGAGAACACGACGGTTGACAGAAAGTATCCTAAGGGCACGTTCACGAGGACACCGACTGTGAATGCCCAGAAGGGCTTGAAGCCGAAGGTCAGAAGGTCGGCAAAGCGGGTCGACAGGCCGATGCAGAGAAAGCACAGGACAAAAGCCCAGGAACGCAGCTTCTTGACAGGGTTGATGACTTTGGGCTTCAGATCGGAGAAGAACCAATCCGACGAGTGACGCAACTGCTTCAAAGCACCGATTTTGTCCCGCCTGCCGGGATCGTCCTGAGGAATCGCGCCCTTGAGAAGCTCAAAATCATGAATACTCATCTTGCCCTTGAATTTCAGGGTGTCTCCCTCAACCGAAAAACGGTCCGCCAGCTCTGCTGGAACGACGTAATCCGAGAAATCAGCGTTGTATTTGATCTTTTCTGCGTGGGACTTGAAGGTGCCCGCCATGTTTGCCGTTCCAAACCAGTCTACCGGCTCCCTGGCCGTCACTCCTGTCATGATGATTGACGCGGCGAAGAAACCAAGAACAAATTTCGGGAATCGATCCCAGATAATTCCAGCGCCCACCGCACGTTCGGAGGCGTCTTTCTTCTCCCAGAAAACAACTGAAACGACAGCCAGAATAAGACACCAGATCCCAATCCAGATATCGCGACCAATGACCTTCATCAGCGTGAAGGCGTTGATGGGATCATCAGGGTTCAAGGCGACACCGTCGGGGCTTGTCAGTGCTCCGGACTCGATCACGGAGGAGAGTTCAGCCACGACGGCAAAACCTGCGGCATCAGCAAACTCGGAAGTTCCGACCCATGCGCCGGCCTCCCCGGGAGTGATCGGAACAGGAACCATGAATTTCACGAGGACGCTCAACGCGAGGATCATGACAATCGCCCATACGGAAACGATGGCGATACCAATCGCGATATGGTCCTTATGTGCTCTTACAGCACCACCGACTGCAATGGATGCGGAGACGCCGCAGACGGCGCCGCCGGCACCGAGAACCGCACCAAATCGCGGATCCAACTTGAAGACCTTGGTGGCAACCAGGAAGATCGTCAACCAGGTGCACACCGAGACAATGGTTGCCTGGAGAAATGCTATTGGGCCGGCCGAGAAGATCAAGGTCAGCGGCAGGGTAGCGCCCAGCAGAACGATACCGGTCTTGATGTAGTACTCGGTTCGGAGACTCGTCTGGAACCACTCCGGCATCTTCCTGATATTTCCGATCACAAGACCGATCAGCAGGGCAAGGAGCGGAGCACCCAGGTGCAGCGTTGTCTTGACGAAGTGGTTGGATGCAAGGTAGAAAATGATCAGCGAGCCGACAAAGAGAATGGTATAGCCCGGTATGAACTCCTTGACCTTCCGGCCCATGATTTTGATTGAAATCGTGAACACGATTCCGAAGAGCAGAAAGATGATCAGGTAGGCCGTTCCGTGTTTGGCAAGATCTGCACCGAGTTGAGAAAGCGTCGACCAGCCACCCGATGTCACCGCCCAATTTTTAATCGACCCTCCACCGGCATACACCGCGAGAGCCATGAAGACAATGCCGAGTCCTAACCAGACCGCCCAATAGTCTTCCTTTGTCCAGAGTTCTTTGATTTTCTCTCCCATGATTCTCCTCCTTTTTTCGTCTCCCCATACCCGTCCAACGCGATAATCTTGCAACCCCTGTGCCAGAGAAATTTCGGCTTTGAAAATTTATGAAAAGGTCGTGAGATCATAGACTTAGATCGACATCAGCCTGAGATCGGGAGTTGCGTCACATATGAGAGCGTTACCCGAACGGAACATGAACTCCCGGGGCATGGCTGTCAGGTCTCTTTTCTCCTGGAATCATCCCACCCCGATCCAGGTGAAGACACCGGCCTCAGGCATCCATGTGTTACCCATCCGTAACGCGTTTGCCCTCGGCACGCCCCATCCACTGGGGAGTCGTTGAGGCTCCCGACATCTTCAGCAGGAGCCGGCAGGCATGAGCCTTGCATGTTAAGAGAGCCCGGGAGGCCGATCATGAGAGTAGCCCTGAAGAATTCCTCATCTTGTGTGAAGAGCTGTGCCCAGTGCCGGCATTTCTGCGACGACCCTCAGGAACTGGAGAGCTTGTTTGAGGGAATCCTGATCCTCTCTTCCGCCTACGGCTCGACCCGCGGGCGGGCCGGTGTCTGCGCGATCCATCAGCGTTTCCATGATCCCGAAGCTGCATGTGAGGACTTTGTCGACCGCTCTGAGCCGCATAGACCCGAGATCCTCGAAGGTGCCAATATCGGAACCGAGACACGCAGAAGCTGAGTCAAATAAAGGTCCCCGACCGCAGGCCTGAGCAGAACAAAGGGCGGGAAAGGCGCCTTAAGAACTACCGGCGGACTTCAGCTCTCCGCCTCCGGATTCTACATATCGCCCCGTATCTCCGGACCCATGCGGCAGAGCTTCCTCACCGACTCAGTCAGTCGCAAGAGTATGATCCATTGTCACAGGAGGCTCCTCTGGTGCCACTGGAGTCTCCTCGATGGCTACGGGATCCTTCTCGCCCTTGAGGGTCTCGGATTCCTGATCCTTCAGGGAGGCCTCAAGAATGACATCCCCATGATTGACGGGGCTCCGGTGACATGTTGCACACCGGAAAAGATCGGGCTTTTTCAGCTCGGGATCCTTCGCCTTTTCCCGATGACATCGGATGCAGAGCTTGTGGGCCGCCGCCCTCAGTCCGGGGGCTGCGGTATGCTCGAAGCTCGTCACGACCTCGTTTTTCGCCATCATGTCCTTCTCATGACAGGAGGAACATTTGGCCGCCGAGGCAGCTGCCGGCGGCTTCTCCGGGGTATGGCATCGGGCACAGGCCGCGTTCCCACCGAGACGGTCGATATGTCTCACATGGCTGAAGATCTGCGTCTCCAGGTAGAGGTCCGCGTGGCATTCTGTACAGGGAGTCCCAAGGTCACCCGGCTTGTGGAGATGGTGGCAGACGCCACATTGATCCTCCCCGATGCGTTTGATGTGCTCCGCGTGGGGAAACTCCACCGTTCCAATGGGATAACCGACCCGCAACACCTTGCCTCCCCGCGCACGCGTCACCGGAGAGGCCTCAACCAGAGGCTCCCAGGGCGTCAGGGTGAGGCCGAGAATCAGGGCTGAGACAAAAAGCAGCGAATAGACCCGCCTGGAGGCGAAACTCTGATCGCCCAGCCAGACCCGGGTCAGTCGATCAAAGCGAGGCAGGACAAAAAGCTGGCGCTGCTGCCATTTCGCCTCCTCGTCCAGGATCTCTTTCTCCACGGGAAAATGCTCCTGAATAAAAAGATAAATCAGGGCGAAGAAAGAGACGATGCCGAAACTGACAACGAACTCGGTCCAGGCCGGAAAGTAATCGGCGCCGGTTGCCCAGACCTGAGCCAGGCCCGAGGCGTCCACCCGGTTGAGAAGAAAGCCGACGACCCCCATTGAGGCCGCAATGAAGACGCCGGTATGGCTCTTCCGGACCTTTGGGATCAGGAAGAGGATCAGGGGAATGATGGCGCTGGTCGCCAGCTCTACCCAGAAGAGCCTCGCCTCGAAGGTATTCTGAAAGGCCAGGCCCAGTTTGTGATGATGTGCCAGATCGATGAATCGAAATCCGAGATAGAAGGCCATTGCACCCGCGGCGAATCGTGACAATCCGGAGAGCATCCTGATGTTCGGCTTCCGCTCATAGAGCCAGGATGTCACCGAGGACTCGAAAATCACCATGGAAAGCCCGAGGCAGATGGCGGAGACAAAGAAGAGTTCCGGCAGATGTGGCGAATACCACAGGGGATGCAGCCTGAAGGGCATGATCAGCAGCAGGGTCCCCAGACTGGACTGGTGCAGGGTCGAAATCGAAATCCCCAGAATAATCAGAGGCAGTTGCAGTCGGAGCAGCGTGCGGTAGAGCTTCGTGAATCTCGTGCGCTCAAGAAAAACGGGCAGGAACTCCAGGAAAAGAACCGTCAGATAAAGCATGACGCACCAGGCGACTTCAAACAGCGGCGAGTGGGGATTCCAGAAGATGATGGGATGCCAGATATTCCAGGGCAGGCCCAGATCGTAGAGCAGGCCGACTGCGACGGCCGCATAGCCGAGCAGCGCCGTTAATATCGCGGGACGAACCGCATGGTGGTAACGCTCCCTCTTGAAGACATGTGCGATGGCGCCGATGACAAAGCCGCCCGCCGCCAGGGCCACGCCGCCCATGACGTCAAATCCGACCCAGAGCCCCCAGGGCGTGGTGTCGGAGAGCACGGTCGTCGCCCCAAGACCCCGTGTAAAACGAACGATGGTCACCGCCGCCGCCAGGCCGCTGATAAACCAGAGGATTCCCTTGGTGATCTGAACCCGGCGTGTCATTGCAGACCCCTTTCGTCGTCCTTGCCTGAGACCTCGCCTTCGGCCGCGTTTTCGACCTCAGGCTCCGATTCCAGGCGCATTCGACGGTCGATGATCCACCAGGCCGCCGTCATGAAGGCGCCCATCCCGACGAACTCGAAGGGAACCTTCTTCAGGGCATTCCAGGTCCGATCGGGGAGGGCCCCCGAGCCCAGTTCCTCCGGATTCTCCCAGGCAAGAAAACCGAGATCGACGTGGGAGATATAGAGCACGGATGTTCCACCCACCTCGTGCTCTCCCCAGATGTGCTGAATATATTTTTCAGGCTCGGCATCGAGACGCCGCCGGGCTTCGGCGAGCATCTCCTCGCGGCTGCCGAAGATCGTCGCCTCCTTCGGGCAGGCCTTGACACAGGCCGGCTCTTTGATCTCCCCGGTCTTGAGCTTCTCATAGCACATGATGCACTTTCGGATGGAGGGGGTCAGCGAATTCCACTCGTAGTGGGGGATCCCGAAGGGACAGCCCATCATGCAGTAACGGCAGCCCATACAGATGCTCTTGTCGTAAATGACAGGGCCCTCGGCTGTTTTCTGCAAGGCGCCGACGGGACAGACCGACACGCAGGCCGGTTCCAGACAGTGGCGACACTGCTTTCGGACGTTGATCCCACCCTCGCGGCGAAGGATGCTTGTCCAGCGCGTGGCCGAGAGGCCATCTTCGGAATGTCCCATCCGCGGCGGGGGATCCTCCTGCGGCAGCTGGTTGATCTTCTGGCAGGCTGCGACGCATTCCTCGCAACCGATACAGCGGGTGACGTCATTGAGAATACAGGGGCTGGAAATCATACGCCCTCCGATTCCTTTCCAAGGCTGAGGCGGACCCGTTCGCCGGAACCCGATGGGAAGCGCCAGCCCAGCTCGGTCGAGGTCTGGCTGACCCAGAAAAGCACCATGTGTCTGAGCTTCGAGAAGGGCACGAGAACGAGGAGAAATTCCGCCGAGAGAAGGTGGACGAGGTAGACCCCCTGAACCGGGAAGGGTGAGTAGGAGGGATGAGCCACCCAGAGCCCGGTGATAAAAGGAATGACGCAGAGGATGGGCAGCAGCCAGTCGTGAAGGCGGCTGAGCCGGCGGGAGGACACATGGGAGGCCCGCCCGATCAGGAGGCCGAGGGCTGCTGCGATGGTCAGAATGCTCAGCCAGTCCGCCAGGGCCTCGGGCAGGGTCCACCACGAAAGTCCCAGCTCCTGCCTCCAGATCGAGACATGCCCCGCCAGACAGACCGGCACAGCAATGACACCGACGTGGAAGATGAAGGAGATGAAGTTGTAGACCCGCCGTTCCCGCCGCTGCAGGTAGCGCCATGGAAGAAGCCATTCCAGATTTCGACGAATCGCCACGCCCCAGGGCACGACCTGGTCGCCGGCCCTGTGAAAGGCCCAGGAGATTTCCCAGAGCTGGATCAAGACCAGTCTCAATAGACCCAGAGCCATGGCCAGCAGGGCCAGCCGGAGCAAAGGGCCGCGGGCCAGAGCTATCCAATACTCAAGCATTCTCCCCTCCCCCGTCGATTTCGATCGCCTTGTACAGGAGATCGTGCAGACCGACGACCTCGACTTCCGAGAGACCGTTGTCCTCGCAGACTTCCCTCAGCTGCTTCTTGCAGTTTGCACAGGGCGCCACAAGGTAATGGGCTCCTGTCGCCGCAATCTGTTCGGCCTTCTTTTTCCCCGTCACCCCCGTCCGGTAGGGTCGGATCTCGTCGACGGAAACCGTACCCCCTCCTCCTCCGCAGCAGAGATTCCATCGGCCACTGGGCGTCATCTCCACGAAATCGGAGCAGCAGGCCTTCAGAAGCTCCCGCGGGCGATCAACGATCCACTCCGAGCGGGCCAGGTTGCAGGGATCGTGATAGGTGACCCTCTCGGTGATGGCGCCCTTTTTCAGGCGGATCCGGCCCTCTTTCCACAGTTGATGCGTCAACTCCAGGATGTTGACGACTTCGGGCGCATTGTCTCCCCCGCCGAAGGTTCGCATGAAGGCCTTGGCCGAGCGCGAGGCGTGACCGCACTCTCCGATGAGAATCTTGTCGGCCTCGAGCCTCTTGACCTGGGCCAGTTCCTCGCGGAGACAGCGTTCGAGGATCCAGTCACTGTAGAAGAGTCCGTAGTTGATTCCATCGAGAAACTCGGAACTGATGGTCCATGACTCGTCCATCCCTGCGGCGTGGAGAACCAGGCCGATGCCCATCAGGGTTTCCGCCTCCATCAGGTAGTCGGATACCGGCGCAAAGAAGAGGAACTCCCGCCCGGACTGATCCACCGGGAAGGGGACGTCGACCCCCTTCTCCTCCTGGATCTCCTCGGTGAGGAACTCCAGAGTATCGGCAATCGCGGGAAAGGGAATGGCCGAGGTGTTTCGGGTCGGCCCTTCAAGCTGGGCCCGGGTCGAGATCACGAGGGCCCGGGGCACCAGACCGATCTCGGAAAGGATATAGCGTGCCAGGTGTGTGACCAGGCCGTGGTCGATGCCCAGGGGACATTCGAGAGTGCAGCGGCGACAGGCCGTGCAGTGGTAGTAGGTCTCGGCCATTTCGAGGATGTACTCATCCGTCAGCAGCGGTGTTCCCTTGAGATGGCCGGCGACAATGCCCCGCAGGGTAAAGTGCCGGGTATAGATATCCAGAAGAAGGTGGGAGCGATAGCAGGGAACGTCTTCCAGAGCCTTGGTTTCCTGGTAGATCTGGCAGGCACAGGCGCAGTTGGAGCAGCGGGCCGGAATTCGCGCGTAGTTGTCGATGACCTGCCGGTAATTCGTGTGCTTCAGGACCGCGGCGAAGGCTTCAAGGAATCGTCGCGGCAGATCTCCCGCCACGCGATCCTTCTCGATGATGTAGCTCAGACGCTCCTGGATCTTCTCCGGCGTCAGTCTTGGCGGACACAGACCGGCCAGGATTTCCTGTGGAACATCGGGCAAGCTCTGATTCTCAACCTGCATGGCAGCCTCCGGCCCCTCAGGCGCGAGGGGTTTCGCCTTCCTGTCAGACTCAAGAAAGCAACACCCGTGCCAGCCCGAAGGAAGCTCGTGAAGAGAAAAAACGGCCTGCTTTCGGGGATTGAGCGGACTCTCGGCTTGCCTCCGGAGCTTCTATGTTACGGTTTGGTAACAGGTGCGAAACAAAGGAAGTACTGCTCTGTTCCCTGGATCGGACGGCGATTCTGGTCTGAAGACAAGGGGAAGCTCCCCATCAGTCTCCGCCGGAACGCCGGTTCATCTCCCGATCGTGCTCCAGCTCCAGCTCGAGGCGTCGCCGAATCCAAAGCCATCCCGGAAGAGCGGGAGTTCGGGACAAGA